>CAHJWV010000288.1 GCA_903643055.1 Burkholderiales bacterium
TCACTCAGCTCTTGCGCGCTGAAGATCGGCGTCTTGCCGCCAATCACCATGTTCATCAGCTGCGGCGGGCCCAGGCGCTGCGGCAGCGCGCGGATCTCGTCAGCCGTCTCGGTGGCTTCCACAAACAGGATGTCGGCACCGGCCTCGGCAAAGGCTTGCGCCCGCTCGACTGCGGCCTCGAAGCCATGCACCGCGCGCGCATCGGTGCGGGCCATGATCAGCAGGTTCGAATCGCGCCGCGCATCAACGGCCGCCTTGATCTTGCTGACCATCTCGCTCGTCTCGACCACCGCCTTGCCGCTGAAATGGCCGCATCGCTTCGGGCTGACCTGGTCCTCGAGCTGGATGCAATCGGCACCGGCGCGTTCCAGCGTGCGCACGGCATGCCGCACATTCAGCGCGTTACCGAATCCGGTGTCGGCATCGACGATCAAGGGCAACTCGACCGCATCGCGGATGCGGCTTGTGGCCTCGGCGATCTCGGCCAGGCCCATGAAGGCCTGATCCGGCAGGCCCAGCTGCATGTTGGTGACGCCGGCACCGGTGACGTAGATCGCCTCGAAGCCGAGGTCGGCGATCACCCGTGCCGACAGCGCATTGAAGGCGCCCGGCACCAGCGCGCCGCGCCGTGCTTCGACCAGCGCGCGCAGCACCTGCCGTGAAGTGAGAGGCAAGCTGCTCATGCGGCCGCCACGAAGAGATCGACATAGTCGTTCACTGGCATCGCTTCCAGCGTCGCTGCATCCAGGCTGGCGGCGAGGATCGCGTCTTGCTGCTTCCTCGCGTAGCGGCGGCCGAGGTTGGTGCGGAACTTCGCTTCCAGCAGCGGGATGCCATCGCCGCGGCGGCGTTTGTGGCCGATCGGGTATTCAACGACCAGCTCTTCGAGCTTCGTGCCGTCGTTCAGCTCGACCGTCAACGCGTTGGCAATGCTGCGCTTCTCGGGGTCGTGATAGTCCTTCGTGAAGGCGGTGTCTTCGATGCAAACGATCTTGTCGCGCAGGGCATCGATGCGCGGATCGACGGCCACGAAGTCTTCGTAGTCTGCTGCGGTCAGGCGGCCGAACAGCAAGGGCACAGCCACCATGTACTGGATGCAATGGTCGCGGTCGGCCGGGTTGTTCAGCGGGCCCTTCTTGTCAATGATTCGGATACAGGCTTCGTGCGTGCGGATCGTTATCTTCCGGACGTCGGCGGCGCTCTTGCCGCGAGCGGCCAGCAAGCCATGCAAGGTCACCGCGGCTTCGACCGCCGTCTGGCTATGGAACTCGGCCGGGAAGCTGATCTTGAACAGCACGTTCTCCATCACATAGCTGCCGTAAGGCCGCTGGAACGCGAAAGGCTTGCCCTTAAACAGCACGTCGTAGAAGCCCCAGGTCTTCGCGCTCAGCACGCCGGGGTAGCCCATCTCGCCGGTCTTGGCGATCAAGGCCAGGCGCACGCCGCGGCTGGTGGCGTCGCCGGCGGCCCAGCTCTTGCGGCTGCCGGTGTTCGGCGCGTGGCGATAAGTGCGCAGGCTCTGGCCATCGACCCAGGCCAGCGACACCGCATTGATGATCTCGTCACGCGTCAACCCGAGCATTTGCGCGACCACCGCGGTCGTCGCGACCTTGACCAGCACCACGTGATCGAGGCCGACCTTGTTGAAGCTGTTCTCCAATGCAATGCAGCCCTGGATCTCATGCGCCTTGATCATTGCCGTCAGCACGTCGCGCATCAGCAGCGGCTTCTTGTTGGCCGCCACCGCATTGCGGCTCAGCCAGTCGGCGGTCGCGAGGATGCCGCCGAGGTTGTCGCTCGGGTGGCCCCATTCGGCGGCCAGCCAGGTGTCGTTGAAGTCGAGCCAGCGGATCATCGCGCCGATGTTGAATGCGGCCTGCACCGGGTCGAGCTGATGCGGCGTGCCGGGCACTTTGGCGCCATTGGGCACGATGGTGCCCGGCACGATCGGGCCGAGCAGCTTGGTGCACGCGGGGTATTCGAGGGCTTCGAGGCCGCAGCCCAAAGTGTCGATCAGGCAGTGGCGTGCGGTGTCATAGGCGAGCTTCGATTCGATGCGGTAGCCGATGACATAGTCGGCGATGTCGGCAAGGACTTGATCGGGTTCGGGGCGGACATTGCTGATGTGTGCGGACATGGCGTGGGTTGTGGGTGAAGATGGGTTGAGAGGCCGCCAACGTCGGCGGCGGGCCTTGAAATTTAGAGTTGAAACAGGCTTGAGGCGACCTGAAGCGAACGCTTCGAAAAAGGGAGTCGGGCGTTGACTTCGCGTCGTCAGGCGCGCTCGCCGATCGGCTTGAACACCTGGTCTTCGGGGCCGGTGTAGTTGGCGCTCGGGCGAATGATCTTGTTGTCCTGGCGTTGCTCGATCACATGGGCCGCCCAGCCGGAGGTACGAGCGATGACGAAGAGCGGCGTGAACATCGCGGTCGGCACGCCCATCATGTGATAGCTGACGGCGCTGAACCAATCGAGGTTCGGGAACATCTTCTTTGCGTCCCACATCACCTGCTCAAGGCGCTCGGCGATCTGGAACATCTTGGTCGAGCCCGCTTCTTCCGACAGGCTTCGCGCGACCTTCTTGATCACTTCGTTGCGCGGGTCGCTGAGGGTATAGACCGGATGGCCGAAGCCGATCACGACCTCTTTGGCTTCGACGCGGCGGCGGATGTCGGCCTCGGCTTCGGCCGGGCTGTCATAGCGCTTCTGGACCTCGAAAGCGAACTCGTTGGCGCCGCCATGCTTCGGTCCGCGCAGCGCGCCGATGCCGCCGGCAATCGCCGAGAACATGTCGCTGCCGGTACCGGCCACCACGCGTGCCGCGAAGGTCGAGGCATTGAACTCGTGCTCTGCATAAAGAATCAGCGAGGTATGCATCGCGCGTTCCCACGACGCGCCGGGCTTTGCGCCATGCAGCAAGTGCAGGAAATGCGCGCCGATCGAATCGTCATCGGTCTCGACCTCGATGCGCCTGCCATGGGTCGCCCAGTGGTACCAATACAGCAGCACCGAGCCGAGCGAAGCCATCAGCCGATCGGCGATATCGCGCGCGCCAGGCGCGGCATGGTCGTCTTTCTCCGGCAGCACACAGCCCAGCGCCGACACGCCGGTGCGCATCACGTCCATCGGGTGGGCCGCGGCCGGCAATTGCTCCAGCACCGCCTTCACCGCCGCCGGCAGGCCGCGCAGTGACTTCAGCTTCGCCTTGTAGGCGCGCAGTTCGGCCGAGGTCGGCAGTTTGCCATGCACCAACAGGTGGGCAACTTCTTCGAACTCGCAGGCCTCGGCCAGATCAAGGATGTCGTAACCGCGGTAATGCAGGTCATTGCCACTGCGCCCGACGGTGCACAGCGCGGTATTGCCGGCCGTGACCCCCGACAGCGCGACGGATTTTTTCGGTTTGAATGCCGGTGCGGCGGTTTCGCTCATGAAGGTCACTTTCTCGACAGTGTGAGGAGCTGGATCGGGTCATCGGCCCGTCGCTGGAAATGGGCGTCCGAAATAGGCGTCCGAAATGGGCATCGGACCCAAAGACGATGCAGATCAGAAAGAACAGCCTTTAGCCTCGCCCGGCGCTGACTTTAGCCGCCGCGAACAGCGGTGCGAGCATCAGGGCCAATGCCGGCGCAGAGCGGCCTGCAAGCTGACACAGTGCGGCATGGAGCAAGGTGTTCAAGCTCGGCATGTTTGCAATGTTTGCATTCGCCTATGCTCTTCGCAAGCAATTCTTCGCAAGGAATTGCGAAGTCCGATTTCCGGTTTGCAATGTTTGCGAAGAGAGCATGGATGCGCAAGACCTTCATGGGCGTTCGCCTCAAGACGCTGCGCGAGCAGCGCGGCCTGACCCAGGCGGCGCTGGCGCAGCAGCTTGGCCTGTCGGCCAGCTACCTGAACCAGCTGGAGAACAACCAGCGCCCCTTGAGCGTGGCGGTGCTGCTGCGCCTTCAATCGGCCTTGGGTGTCGATCTGCAGTTCTTCTCCGAGGCCGAGGAAGCCCGCCTGACCGCCCAGCTGCAAGACGTGATCGCTGAAGCGGCTGGCGCCGGCAGCGTACCGCAGGCCGAGCTGACGGCAATGGCGCAGCAAATGCCGTCGCTGGCGCAGGTGTTGATCCGCCTGCACCGCCGCAGCAAAGACGCCGAAGAACGTCTGACCGCGCTGGCCGCCGGCCTGGGCGACCCGGCCGGCAACCTCGCCGCGCGCGCCCCGCAATCGCACGAAGAGGTGCGCGAGTTCTTTTATGCCAGGCACAACCACATCGCCGCGCTCGACGACAAGGCCGAGGCCTTGCATGAATCGCTGCTGCGCGACCAACCGACACCGAAGGAATTCAGACAGATAGCGCGTGACACAGTGACGACCGGCGGGCCCACCAATGCCTCGCCCGGCGCCGCCACCGTCAACGCCCGCGATGTGGCCTCACTGCTTGAAGCCCACCTCGCCCGCGCTCATGGCGTGAGCACGCAAGCGCTGGCCGAGGGCAGCGCCGCCCGCGGCTTGATGCGCAGCTTCAACACCGAGCGGCGCGTCCTGTCGGTGGCCAGCGCCGCCGAGCCCGGCCAGCTGGCTTTTCAGCTCGCCACCCAGCTCGCTTACCTCGAAGCCGGCAGCCTGATCGACCAGCTGGCCGATGAAGGCCGCTTCGCGAACGGCGAGTCGCGCGCCTTGTCACGCATCGGGCTGGCCAGCTATTTCGCCGGCGCACTGGTGCTGCCTTATGGCCGCTTTCTGGCCGCGGCCGAAGAGCTGCACTACGACATCGACCTGCTCGCCCAGCGCTTTCGCATCAGCTTCGAGACGGTGTGCCACCGGCTGTCCACGCTGCAGCGCCCCAGCGCACCGGGCGTGCCCTTCTTCTTCGTGCGGGTCGATCGTGCCGGCAACATCTCGAAGCGCCAATCGGCCACCGACTTCCATTTCTCCCACACCGGCGGCACCTGCCCGCTGTGGAACGTCTACGAAGCCTTTGCGCAGCCCGGCAAGGTGTTGACACAGTTGGCCAGCATGCCCGACGGCCGCACCTACCTGTGGATCGCGCGCAGCGTGTCGCGGCCCACCGGCGGCTATGGCGCGCCAGCGCGCGGCTTCGCGATCGGCCTGGGCTGCGACGTGCGCCATGCCTCGCGGCTGGTCTACGCCAAAGGCCTCGCGCTCAGCGACCCCGGCGTGACGACGCCGATTGGCGCGGGCTGCAAGGTCTGCGACCGCCAAGGCTGCTCGCACCGCGCCTTTCCAGCGTTAGGAAAGCGCCTGCGCATCGATGAGAACGAGCGCCCCTGGGAGCCTTACGCGAGCGCCTGAATCCGCTGGCAACCACTTCGAACAAAGCCAAAGCAGCTGCATCGTCCGCACGCGAATGGATTCCATCGGCGCCGGCCTTGCTTCGACCGAGACGCCGCTCATCGAGGAAGCCATCACACCGACAGCACCGAAAGCCTTCATGCCGCCCGTAGACTCGGGGCCCAAAGACCCGCCGCTGCCGCCATGCCTGAGAACGAACACACCGACATACCGTTCCAGTTCGAAACCGAGCGCCTGCTGATGCGCAGCCCGCGAACGGGCGATGGCGTGTACGTGCATACCGCTGTAGTCGAGTCTTTGCCGGAGCTGCGAGCCTTTCCGGCCTCGCTGCCCTGGGCGATGGAAGCGCCTTCGCTCGACATCTCGGAGCAGTATTGCCGCCAAGGCGAGGCCAGCTATCGCGCGCTTACCTCCTTGCCGATGCTGCTGTTTCTCAAGGGCACCGACACGCTGATCGGCAGCAGCGGCGTCCACGAATTCATCTGGAGTCTGGCGCAATGCGAGATCGGCTATTGGGGCCGCACCCGCTTTTCCGGCCAGGGCCTGATCACCGAAGCCGTCAAGGCCATCACGGCCTTCGCATTCAATGATTTGTCCATCCAGCGCATCGTGGCGCTGCCCGATGATGCCAACCTGCGCAGCTGCCTGGTTTGCGAACGCGCCGGCTATGCGCTGGAGAAGACGATCGAGCATGAAAGAAGCGACCCGGACGGCACGATGCGCAATACACGGGTGTACGCGAAATATCGCTAAGGCCAATCGCCCTCACATCG
>CAHJWV010000289.1 GCA_903643055.1 Burkholderiales bacterium
GCACCGGCCTGCAAACCGCCGCCCAAGATCGAAGCCGTGGCCGAGCCCAGCACCGCTGCAGCCACCACCGAGGCCACCGCCCAGGTCAGGAAGCCATGGGCGGTATCACGGAAAAAGACTTCATCCGTGTGCAGATCGGTCCAGCGGGTCCGCAAGCGGCCAGCCAGATAGCCACCCAGGCCCGAAGCCGCGAGTTGGGTGAATGCGATCCACACGACCGCCGACACCCCCACCGCGGCGACGCCAGCGCCTTGCGACGCCCAGGGCGAAACCACGGTCAGGCCCAGCCCGGCACCCAGCAACAGCAGTACCAACGACAAAGCGGCAGCCGCGGCCGCGCCGGCGAGGATGGCACTCCACGAGACCGCACTCTGCCCGACTGCGCTTGACGATCGATCGGAGACAAAGGTACTTGGATTCATGACGGCGTCCGTTGGTGATGACGCCGCATGGTCGGGCCGGTCACCGATCTCGTCGGTCAGACGGCCCAGGCAGATGAAGTAGGACAAAAGCTATCGCCGCATTAACGCGACTGCGGTTGCTGCGCCTGCCGCAAGGTCGGACTCACACCCCCGAGACACCGTTCATCCATGCGGTCAGTTTCCGGGAACGCCAGCTCAACGGACGCAAGCCAACTCACGCGAAGTCAACGCACTCGCCCCAACTGAAAGTGCCGCCATGCCGAAAGGCGGCTTCGAACACAAGGCTCAAGCCGCCTGTGCAAACGGCGTTCGGATGTCGCGGAGAAATTGCTGCGCCCGGGGATGCTGTGGTCGATTGAAGAAGGCCTCCGGCACGGCCCGCTCGAGCACGCGGCCGTGGTCCATGAAGATCACCCGGTCGGCCACTTCGCGGGCAAAGCCCATCTCATGGGTGACGACCACCAGCGTCATGCCGTCTCGCGCCAGATCGCGAATCACCAGCAACACTTCGCCGACCATCTCGGGATCGAGCGCGCTGGTCGGCTCATCGAACAGCATGATCGGTGGCTGCATCGCCAGTGCCCGCGCAATGGCCACACGCTGCTGCTGCCCCCCAGACAGCTCGGAGGGGAAAGCCTGTGCTTTGTGGGCCAAGCCCACCCGGTCAAGCAGCGCCAGAGCCTGCTCGCGCGCCTTGGCAGGCGCCACGCCCTTCAGCGAAATCGGCGCCAGCGTGCAGTTGTCGATCACGCGCAGGTGCGGGAACAGATTGAACTGCTGGAACACGAAGCCGATGCGCGAGCGAAAGGCGTTGACGTCCAGGGTGCGGGCATGGATGTCTTCACCCTCGATCGTGATCTTGCCGGACTGGATCGGCTCCAGGCGGTTGATGGTGCGGATCAGCGTCGACTTGCCTGAGCCTGACGGCCCGCAGACCACCACCACTTCGCCTTTGGCGATCGTCTCCGTCACGTTGTCCAGCGCGTGGTAGTCGCCATACCATTTGTTGACTTGCTCGAACTGGATCATGCGATCGCCTTCAGGGGAGTGGGAATCGGCGCTGCGCCCACGGGTTTCACTTCGCGGCGTGCCAGCCGCTGCTCAAGCCAGAACGCAAAGCGAGAGAGCCCGAAGCACAGCACGAAATAAGTCAGGCCGAGCAGGAAGTAGACCTCGGTCGCATGCGTGAAGACCTGGGTGTTGATCTGCGAGGCGATGAACGACACCTCGGTCAAACCGATGATGTAGCCCAGCGAGGTTTCCTTGATCGTCGCGATGAACTGGTTGACCAGCGAAGGCAGCATGTGGCGCAGCGCCTGCGGCAGGATCACCAGGCGCATCGCGCCGCCGTAGCCCAAGCCCAGCGATCGTGCGCTTTCGAACTGCCCCTTCGGAATGCCCAGAATGCCGGCACGCACGATCTCGGCGAGGTACACCCCATCGAACACCACCAGCGCGATCAGCATCGTGCTGAACTGGTCGGTCTTTTGGCCGGTGATGCTCGGCAGAAAAAAATAAGCCCAGAAGATCACCATCAGCAGCGGTACACCGCGCACGACGAACACGAGCGCGGTGACCGGCCAGCGCAATGCCCGCCACGGGCTGACCCGCGCCAAGCCCAGCGCAATGCCCAGCGGCAGTGCCAACAGCAAAGCCAGCGAGGCCAGCAGCACCGTCAGCGCCAGCCCGCCGAGCGCGCCATTCGGGTACTGCCCGACGAGGAAGTAAAGCCAGTAGGTCTGGATGAGATCGATCATCGTCAGCAGCTAAAGAAGGAACAAGAAGACATCGGCATCAGGCAGTCCAGCGTCGGCAATGCAGCCAGGGCAGCGCTCACAAGGTGCGCACCGGATAGCGCTGCTGATACCAGGCTGCCAGCCCGGCAATGACCAATGACACAGTCAGGTAAGCCAGCGTCGCAAAGGTGAACGCCTCGGCACTGCGGAAGCTGGCGGTTTCGACCTTGGCCGCCTGGTACATCATCTCGGCCACGCCGATGACGGTCGCGAGGCTCGAGTCTTTCCACAGGTTCAAGGTCTGCGAGATCAGTGGCGGCACGGTGATGCGCAGCGCCTGCGGCAGGATCACGCGGCGCATCGTCGCGAGAAAGCCGAAGCCCAGCGCCCGCCCTGCTTCAAACTGTACCGACGGTATCGCGCGGATGCCGCTGCGGATGTCTTCGGCCATGTAGGCCGCGACATAAAGCGTCAGCGCAATCACCGCGCTGAGGAATTCCACGTTGCGCTCATAGAGCCACTGCTTGGCCCCGTCCGGCAGCAACTCGGGTGCGCCGAAGTACCAGAACAGCAGATGGGCCAACAGCGGCACATTGCGAATGCTCTCGACATACAGCACGCCGATGGCCCGCAGCGGCGCCAAAGGCGACAGCCGCAGCAACGCGATCACGATGGCCAGCGGCAATGCGAACAGCAAAGACACGCCCGCCAGTTCCAGTGACACCCACAGGCCGCTGATCAACCAGTCGTGGTACTGCCCGGTGAGCAGCAAATTCAAATCGAAATGAGGCATCGACACAAAATCAAAAAGCCCCGCCGCCGCAATGCGGCAGCAGGGTCCAGGCAGGATCGGAACCAGCGTTGAAGCCAGCCTTCCCATGCCGTCCAGAAGTGACTAACACCGTACAGTCCCGGAAGAGCGCCACCCCGCCCGGGATGGCAAGACAGGCGCTCCGCCAGGATCAGCAGCCGCTCAGATCTTGTCGCTTTCGATCTTGAAGGTCCGCTTTTCAAATTGGAGCTTGGTGGTCGGGCCGTACCACTTGGCAAACAGCTTGTCGGCCTCGCCCGAGCTTTCCAGCTCGCGCAGCACGCCATCCACCACCGCCTTCAAGGCCTTCTCGTCTTTCTTCAAACCGAAGGCCAAAGGTTCGACGCTGATGCTGGTCGGCAGGATCGTGTAATCCTTCTTTGCCGCGCCCAGCTTGGCGTAGTCGTTGACCAACGAAGCTTCGTCATTGACGTAGCCCACGCCCTTGCCCTGCTGCAACGCGAGGAAGGCTTGCTGCGTCGTCTCGAAGGTCACCACGTCGACCGTGGGCACGGCCTTGCGAACGTTCGGTTCCTGCGTGCCGCCTTTGACCGTCAACACTTTCTTGCCGGCCAGCTGCGGCAGGTCGGTGATGCCGCTGCTCGTCTTGACGAGCACCTTCTGGCCGGTCACGAAGGTGGTCAGAGAGAAGTCGACCTGCCCTTCACGCTCCTTGTTATGCGTCAGCGAAGCAGCCAGAACGTCAACACGGCCTTGCTGCAGTTCAGGGATGCGCGCAGCCACCGCGAGTTGCTTGAAAACGGGCTTGACGCCGATTTTCTTGGCCACCGCCTGGGCGATGTCGACCTCGTAGCCGACGATGTCGCGGGTCTTCGGGTCGACAAAGCTGTTGGGCTCGTCGGTGCCGAGCACGCCGAACACGATCTCGCCTTTTTTCTTGATGTCCTCGAGCTGGTCAGCCCGGGCAGCATGGGTGAACAACAGGGCCGCCGTCGCGGCGGCAATCAGCAGGGGAGACGTCAGGCGCATCGGTTGATTCCGTGAATAAGATGAGCCAAGGCTATCGACGGAGCGTTAGCAGTTGAACGAACGAATGCGCATATGCATGTGCAGTTTCGTCGGCACATTCAGCGCATAGGGCATTCTTGAATATCCATGCTCGAATTGATTCGTCGGCTTCGGAGCAGCAAGCACGCACAGTCGGCCGCACTCATGAACCGGGTCCGACGATGGCCAGTCTCAAAATCAAAAAGCTCCGCTGGATCGATCTGGCGGCGGTGGCAGCCATCGGCATTGCGATCGCGCTGATCGCAGTCAAGAACGTCGAAGGCAAGGCGGCTTCACGCCTGCTCAATGTCTCGTACGACCCGACGCGAGAGCTCTATCGCGACATCAACGCCCAGTTCAGCGCGCACTACGAGAAAGAGCGCGGCGAGCACATCGAAGTCAGCCAGTCGCACGGCGGTTCGTCGCGGCAGGCGCGGCTGTCGACCCAGGGCGAGCTGCAACCCGATGTCGTGACGCTGGGCCTGCCGTCGGACATCGACGCACTGCGCAAGCGTGGCTTGATCGCCGAAGGCTGGGCGGCCCGGCTGCCGAACCTGTCACGCCCGTATTACTCCACAGTCGTTTTCGTGGTGCGCCGGGGCAACCCGAAGACCATCCGCGATTGGCCGGACCTCGTCAAGCCCGGCATTGAAGTCATCACGCCCGACCCGAAAAGCTCCGGCAACGGCAAGCTCAGCGCACTGGCCGCCTGGGGTTCGGTGACGACCCGCGGCGGCAGCGAGGCCGATGCCCGCAGCTATCTGAAGAGCCTGTACGACCATGCGCCCTTTCTCGTGCCTGCGGCGCGCGCGGCGGCCATTGCGTTCGCGATCGAGCGCATCGGCGATGTGCACCTGGCCTGGGAGAACGAAGCCCTGCGCGAGGTCGATGAGGCACGCGGCGAGCTTGAAGTGGTCTACCCGCCGGTGAGCATCCTGGCCGAGCCCTCGGTCGCCTGGGTCGATACGAACGTCGAACGCCATGGCAGCGCTGCGCTGGCTCGCAGTTATCTGGAATACCTTTTCACGGACGCGGCCCAGGAGGTGATCGCGCGCAACGGATACCGGCCGTTCAACCCTGCCGTGCTCGCGCGGCACGCCGATCGACTGCCCGCGCTCCAGCTGTTCAACGTGACCGCAATCGCCCGCGACTGGGAAGATGCCCAGAGCCGGTTCTTCGCCGACAACGCCATCATCGATACGGTCTATCAGCCCAAGCCGCGCTGAAGTGTGAATGACGATGACTGACACAGTAGCTCTGCCCCATCCCTCGGCCCTCGAAGCCCATAGCCCCCCGGCGGCCAGCCCGAAGGCGGCTTCCCACGCCGAGGCACACAGCGGCAGCCGCCCCTCGGCCTACCCGTGGAGCACGGCCCGCGCCGACCTGCTGGCCGGCCTCACGGTGGCCGCCATCTCGCTGCCGCAAAGCCTGGCTTACGCGCTGATTGCAGGCGTCGACCCGCGCTTTGGCCTGTATGCCGCGATGGTCTTTACCGCCATCGCCGGGCTGCTGGGCTCATCAAGGCACTTGGTCAACGGGCCGACCGGCGCGGTATCGCTGGTGGTATTCAGTGCGCTCGCCTTCATTGATCAAGAGGCCAAGCTCGACGTCTATGAGGCCTTGTTTCTGCTGACGGTGATGATCGGTGCGATCCAGATCGCGATCGCCGTGCTGCGCCTCGGTGACCTCACACGGTACATCTCGGAATCGGTGGTCACCGGCTTCATTGTCGGTGCCGCCTTTCTGACCATCATCGGCCAGGTCGCCAACGCCCTCGGCCTCAAAGCACTGGGTACCGGCCATCAACATGTGCTGCAGCGCCTGTGGCTGACGCTCACGCAAACTGCGCATGTCAACTGGAAGGCGGTGGTGATCAGCGGCTCGGCGATCGCGTTGGCGATCATCTCGCGCCGGCTCGTGCGCCGCTTCAAGCTGCCGCAGCTCGACATGTTCCTGGTGCTGATCGCCGTCTCGGCCGTGGCCTGGCTGGCCGGCTGGAGCGAGCACGCCGCCGGCATCAAACCCGCCATTTCATTGATCGAGGCGGTGCCGGCCAGCCTGCCGCAGCCGCACATCCCCGAAATCCAATGGCGCTGGCTGCTCGACATGTCGGGCAGTTCGGCGGCGATCGCCGTGCTGGGCCTGCTGGAAGCGCTGGCGATTGCCAAGGCCATCGCCCACAAGTCGGGCCAGCGCATCGACTACAACCGCCAGATCCTGGCCGAAGGCGTCGGCAACCTGGTCGCCGGATTGTTCCGCTGCATGCCGGGCGCCGGCTCGCTGTCGCGCACCGCGATCAATTACCAGGCCGGTGCGCTGACGCGCATCTCCGGGGTCTTTACCGCGGCCATCGTCGCCATCGCGGTGCTGACGCTCGGCCCGATGACGGCCTACATCCCGAAGGCGGCATTGGCCGGGCTGCTGGTCGTGGCCGCATCGCGGCTGATCGATGTCGAACGCCTGCGGTATGTGATCAAAGGCTCGCGGTATGACGCCGTGCTGTTGATCGGCACCGCGCTGGCCGGTGTGCTGGTCAACATCGAGTTTGCGATCCTGATCGGTGTCGCGGTGTCGGTGCTTTGGTACTTGCCGCGCGCAGCCAAATTGAAAGCCACTGAACTCGTGGTGGCCGATGACCGCGTGGTCCGCGAACGCCTGCCTTCCGACCCGCCGAGCCACGAGGTCTTGATCATCGACCTGGAAGGCGAATTGTTCTTCGGCGCCGCGCCCGACCTGGAGCGGCATCTCGAAGACGCCGCATCGCAAGCCAAGCGCCAAGGCATCGGCCATCTGGTGCTGCGCCTCAAACGGGTGCGCAATGCCGATGTGGTGGCGCTCGAAGTGCTGGAGAAGTTCCTGCACGACACCCGCACCACCGGCCTCGTGGTGCTGCTGGCTGGCGTGCGGCCTGACCTTCTGAATGCACTGCAACGCATCGGCATCACCCAGCATTTGCCGGCGGAGTTGATATTCCATGAAGAAGACCAGGACTATTCGGCCACGCTGAAAGCCATCCGCAAGGTCTATGAACTGCGTGGGGCCCACAGCGGCAGCCCTGCTGCGGCACCCGCTTACTACCTGGTCTAAGGTCTTCCCCCAGCTGGCTGGCCTGACCGATCGCACTGGCCCTACTGCCCTTATTTGACCTCATTTGACCTTACTGTATGTGCGTACATATTTGACGTTAGGAACCGCCTGGGCAACGCGGCGCAATGGCCTCAGCGGCTGATTAAAACGAAAACATCATCGAGTACGTCACGCATCACCCATTCTGATGACGCCTGGAGCGCGCATCAGGTATTGCTGTGTCAACAAATTCATGACACCGTCGGCATCTCTTCATTTTTCAGGTGGCGCCGATGGGTGCAAGCGAACGGTTTGACCAGTACATGGAGCACTTGGCGCAAGGCCTCGGGCATGCAGACCGGCATGCGGGCCTCAAAGCCTATTGCACGGGGCTGATGCTGCCGCTCTCACGCAAGAGCGTCGAGCCCATGGCCGCTCGCGTGGACCCGCTGCATGCCAGCGCCCGCCATCAGGCCCTGCATCACTTCGTGGCCAAGGCCGAATGGTCGGACCACGAGTTGCTGCGCCGGGTCTGCCAATGGGTGGTCCCGCAGATGGATTTCAGCGGCGGCGGCTGGTGGGTCATCGATGACACAGTATTCCAAAAGCAGGGCAAGCATTCGGTCGGCGTCGCCCGTCAAGCCGGTGCGCCGGACGGCCGGCAAGACAACTGCCAGGTGTCGGTGAGCCTGTCGCTGGCCTGTGATCAAGGCAGCGTGCCCGTGGCTTGGCAGCTTTATCTGCCCGAAGAGTGGGCCAGCGACCCCGAGCGCCGCGCACGTGCCGGCGTGCCAGAAGCGTTCGGCTATTCGACGAAAGCCCAGATCGCATTGGCCCGGCTGCGCGATGTGCTGGCCGAAGGCGCGCCGCGCCACTGCGTTCTGGCTTCCACCGATTACGGCATGGACGCCAGCTTCCGCCAGGGGCTGACCGAACTGGGCCTTCGCTATGCCGTGGGCGTCACCGAGGCCCTTCAGGTGTGGCCGCCAGCCATTGACGCTTCGCCTGCACAGCGCCGCAGCGGTACGCCGCGCCCGGCGCGAGCAGATGCGAACAACCCCCGTGTGCGCAGCCAGAGCGTGAAGACGCTGGCGTTGTCTTTGCCCGATCAGGCTTTCCAGCGCTTGGAATGGCAGGAAGGCAAAGCCCTGCAAAGCGCCCGCTTTGCCGCAGTGCGGGTGCGACATGCCGGGCGCACGGCCGATCAACAGCCATCGCAATGGTTGTTGATCGAACAACCCGAAGACGCAGCCGAACCGATCCGCTATGTGCTGTCGACGTTCCCAGAAAACACATCCCTGCCGGAACTGGTCCGGGCCGCACATCGATACCGGCTCACCGAACCCGCGCAACAGGAGCTGGTCCACCACCTGGGCCTCGGGCACTACGAAGGCCGCGGCTGGCGCGGGTTTCATCACCACGCCAGCCTGAGCATCGCCGCCTATGGCTACTTGCTGAGCGAGCGCCTGACTGCGGGCCAGCCATTCACCCGCAAGAAGAATTTCATCGAACGCCAGCTGCCGGCCTTACCCAAAGGCTACGTGCCGCGCGGCAGCCCGACGCGCACGAAAGCGCGTGATGCGTTGACCGCAGCGCCTGCCACGCCGGCCCGCCGCTCGTCGACATCTCGGGCCACATCGCGCAGCGCAGAACGCCGGCCGTAAAAGCCGTTTTCTGTTCACCCCGCAACGGGCGCCCACAGTGGCGCCCTTTGTTTTTTCTGACATAGAAATTTCAGCCGAAAGGCTGGTTGCAGATCACCCGTGAGCCGAAAGGCCCTCGATGAGTGCGCCTGGAACGCCGATCAGCACGCAGAGAACTCCATGCCGGCTCGTCACGCGCCGCCAATGTTGATTGGCTCAATCAAGAACACATCTGTTTTATTTCAAACATTTGGCCGCTTTGATTTGTTCGATTCAAAGCAGATCAATCGACTCGTGGGCGGCACCTGCTTGGTCTAAAAATCGCGCCAATCCTTTGCTCATCAACGCTCGCCA
>CAHJWV010000290.1 GCA_903643055.1 Burkholderiales bacterium
CGATCTCTTCGAGCCGGCCGCGCGCTGGCTGCCGATGGCGATGCGCACCTGGCTTACCGCCGACATCGACGAGCGGGCCTTGGCCCTTGCCTTGGTCGAAGCCGCCAACGATGGCCAGCCGCGCTGCATCAACATCTCGCCGGCTTCGCTGGCCGACAGCGGCTTTGCGTCCCGGCTGCGCGCGCTGCTGTGGGATTCGCCGCGGATGGCGCGGCTGATCTGGCTGGAAGTGGCCGAGAGCGCGGCGGTCGAGCAATTCGAGTTGCTGCAGGAACTCAGCCGGCAGCTGCGGCCGGTGGGCATCCGCCTCGGCCTGGAACACGCGGGGCAGCGGCTCGGCCACATTCCGCGGCTCTTCGAAGCCGGCCTCGATTACGTGAAGCTCGATGCCTCGGTGGTGGCCGGTGTCGGCACCGACGATCACCGTGCGACCTTTGTGCGCGGCACCGTGACCTTGCTGCATGGCCTGTCGCTGCTGGTCTATGCCGAAGGTGTGGCCGATGCCGCCGACGCCAAGATGCTGTGGGAGTGCGGCATCGATGGCGCGACCGGGCCATGGATCAGCGCGCAGCAAGGGGCGATGCCGGGCAGATAAGCACATGCGGCATTCTTCGTGGCCGCCACGGGCGGGGCTGCCTATGCTGGCCGGCCCGTCACTTGCCCTCGCCGCTCCGATGCGCTTTCGCCTTTTGCCCGTGGCCCTCGGCCTGGGCCTGTTTGCTTCCTACGCGGCGCAAGCCACCAACGGCTACTTCTCACATGGATACGGCGCGAAGGCGCAAGGCCAGGCCGGCGTGGGCATCGCCTGGGCGCAAGACGCGCTGGCCGCCGCCACCAACCCGGCCGGCACCGCCGAAGTCGGTGAGCGCCTGGATGTCGGGCTGACCGCGTTCATTTCCCGGCGAAGCGCCGATATCGCCGGCAATGCCTTTGGTGCCGATGCGAGCTACGGCGGTGATGGCAAGAAGCGCTTTTTCAATCCCGAGTTCGGCAGCGAGAAGCCGCTTTCCAGCACGCTGGCAGCGGGCCTGCCGTTTATGCCCACGGCGGGCTCAACACCGAATATGCCGCCAACCCTTATGTCCGCTTCGGTGCCAGCGGCACCGCCAGCATGAACCTGGAGCGGCGGCTCGTTTCCCCGTCGCTGGCCTGGAAGCTCAGTGCCGAAAACAGCATTGGCGTGGCACTCAACATTGCCCACCAACGCTTTTCGGCCCAGGGCATCGGTGTGTTCGGCGCGTTCTCTACCGACCCCGCCACCTGAGCGATCAGGGTACCGACACCAGCGTGGGCGCCGCCTGCGACTGGGCTGGACTGGTCGGCTTGCACCGGGCTTGACGCTGGGACCACCGGGGCGTCCAAGGTGCGAGGCCGTTTCGACAAATACAGCGGCCTCTTCGCCGACGGCGGCCGTTTCGATGTGCCCGAGAACGACGGCGCGGGCCTGGCCTTCCAGGCTACGCCGACCTGGACCGTCGGTGCCGATGTGCAGACCCTCCGCTACAGCCGCGTGGCTGCGGTGGGCAACTCAGTGGCAGGGCTGTGGCAAGGCCAGCCGCTGGGTCCGGCCAACGGCCCGGGCTTTGGCTGGCGCGACCTGACGGTGTTCAAGCTCGCGAGCAGCCACCGGGTGGCGCCTGACTGGGAATTGCGCGCTGGCTTCAGCCACACCAACCAGGCCGTGCCAGAGGGCAAGACCTTCTTGGCAAGTGGTCATGCGTCAAGCAATTGCGATCATTCATGAAGTTAGCCTTTTCGATATCGACTGCAATGATGATCGCAGCGAGGCCGACCCGACCCGACCCGCGCCGCGCTGGATGGCCGGGCCATGACGTCCACCGGTGATGCTGCGAGATCAGCACCCGTGCTGCCAATGGCCAACAAGCAGCCAGGGACTGCGGGCAAGCCTGCTTCGAACCCAACAAAACAAGCCGATTTCAGCCCTTTCATGCTGGCCCTCAGCTTGCAATCAGTTCCCCTCAAGCCACCCCGGTGGCGAACCTGAATCAATACATTCCAAGGAGTATGACCATGGCCTTTCGCCCTCTGAACGACCGCATCATCGTCAAACGCAGTGACCCCGAACTCAAGACGGCCAGCGGCATCGTCATTCCCGACTCGGCCGGTGAAAAGCCCGAGCAAGGCGAGGTGATCGCCGTCGGCCCGGGCAAGCGCAACGACAAGGGCGACTTCATCGCTGTGACCGTCAAGCCCGGCGACAAGGTGATCTTCGGCAAGTACAGCGGCCAGACCGTCAAGCATGAAGGCACCGAACTGCTGATCGTGCGCGAAGAAGACATCTTCGCCGTGCTCGAAAAGTGATTCCGGGCCGGCCTTCTGGCAGCACGGCCTGATCTGAAACAAGCCGGAATCAAGCCGCCCAGGGCCGCAAGCCTCACCCCGACAACCATCGACTTCAAAGGAATTCATTCATGGCAGCCAAACAAGTCATCTTCGGCGACGACGCCCGCCAAAAGATCGTCCGCGGCGTCAACATCCTGGCCGACGCGGTCAAGGTCACGCTCGGCCCCAAAGGGCGTAACGTGGTTCTTGAGCGCAGCTTCGGGGCGCCCACCGTCACCAAAGACGGTGTCTCGGTCGCCAAGGAAATCGAGCTCAAAGACAAGTACGAAAACATCGGTGCGCAGCTGGTGAAGGAAGTGGCTTCACGCACCAGCGACAACGCAGGTGACGGCACCACCACCGCCACCGTGCTGGCCCAGGCCATCGTGCGCGAAGGCTTCAAATACGTGGCTGCGGGCCTGAACCCGGCCGACCTGAAGCGCGGCATCGACAAGGCCGTGACGGCCCTGGTTGCCGAGATCAAGAACATCGCCAAGCCGACCACCACCAGCAAGGAGATTGCACAGGTCGGTGCCATCTCGGCCAATTCCGATTGGGACATCGGCCAGATCATTGCCGATGCGATCGACAAGGTCGGCAAGGAAGGCGTCATCACGGTCGAAGATGGCAAAAGCCTGAACAATGAACTCGACGTGGTCGAAGGCCTGCAGTTCGATCGTGGCTACCTGAGCCCTTATTTCATCAACAACCCCGACCGCCAGATCTCGGTGCACGACAACCCGTTCGTGCTGCTGTTCGACAAGAAGATCAGCAACATCCGCGACCTGCTGCCCGCGCTCGAAGCCGTCGCCAAGACCAGCCGGCCGCTGCTGATCATTGCCGAAGAAGTCGAAGGCGAAGCGTTGGCCACGCTGGTGGTCAACTCGATCCGCGGCATTCTCAAAGTCGTCGCCGTCAAGGCGCCTGGCTTTGGCGACCGGCGCAAGGCGATCCTCGAAGACATCGCCGTGCTGACGGGCGCGAAGGTCATCAGCGAAGAGCTGGGCCTGTCGCTCGACAAGGTCACCTTGGCCGATCTGGGCCAGGCCAAGCGCGTTGAAGTCGGCAAGGAAAACACCACGCTGATCGATGGCGCCGGTGTCTCCAGCGACATCGAATCACGGGTCAAGCAGATCCGCGTGCAGATCGAGGAAGCCACCAGCGACTATGACCGCGAGAAGCTGCAAGAGCGCGTGGCCAAGCTGGCCGGCGGGGTCGCGGTGATCAAGGTGGGCGCGGCCACGGAAGTCGAGCTGAAGGAGAAGAAGGCCCGCGTCGAAGATGCCCTGCACGCCACCCGCGCTGCGGTGGAAGAAGGCGTGGTGCCTGGCGGCGGCGTGGCCTTGCTGCGCGCGCGCCAAGCCGCCGTGGCCCACGGTCAGCTGAAGGGCGACAACGCCGACCAGGACGCCGGCATCAAGCTGGTGTTGCGCGCTGTCGAAGAGCCGCTGCGCCAGATCGTTAGCAACGCCGGCGAAGAAGCGAGTGTGGTGGTCGACAAGGTGCTGCAAGGCAAGGGCAACTACGGCTACAACGCGGCCAACGGTACCTATGGCGACTTGGTAGAGCAGGGCGTGCTCGACCCGGCGAAGGTCACGCGCACCGCGCTGCAGAACGCCGCGTCGGTGGCCAGCCTGATCCTGACCACCGAGGCCATCGTGGCCGAAGCGCCAGAGAGCAAGCTGCCTTCCGCGTCAGGTCACCACGATGAACCCGGCCCTGGCGGCTTCGGCAGCGGCTTCTGATGAACCGGCGGGCCACCGTGCCCGCCTTCAGTGAAGGCCTGGCCGCTGGATTCGTCGGC
>CAHJWV010000291.1 GCA_903643055.1 Burkholderiales bacterium
ATTCGGCTTGGTGTCAGGTGTGCTGATCCAGGGAAGATTTGGGTCTTTGGGGGCGGCCATCCAGTCGTTTGGCAACCCCCCACAGGCGTACCGGGAAAGTTCAAATTCGCTCGCTGATGGCCTTCGTGATCCTGTACTTGCGAAACTTCTCGCCGCACCCGGATTCACGTGCTACGGCCAGTCCACCTACGTTCAGGCTGGCGTGGCCGACTTGTGGGACTTGCAATCTGCCTTTGGTTACAGGCAAGGCATTGCGGTTTCTCATCACGCTCCCGGGCATGGCGAAGCGTTTCTCTTCGGTATGGATGGGCCCGATCGTTTACCTGAGGATCCGGCCATGCAGATGCGTTTGCACGCCGTGATGCAACTGCTGTCTCTGCAGGCTCGACGGTGTGTAGAGCGAATCGTCCGCCCGATCGTTTCCGCTACGCCAGTCGAGTGGTCTGGGCGGGTTCGCGAGGATGCGTTGCGCTTCGCGGCGCGCGGTGGCTTGGTAAAGATCGAGGAACTGAGGCGGGCGCTTCAAGTGTGACAGGGCGGCCAAGCGCTACTTCGCAACAAGCGGAACGCCTTCAGGAGCGGTGGTATTAGCTGCTCATATAGGAGGGCACCGCCGCCCCACATGATGGTGTTGTTCTTCGCTTCGGCCAACATCGGCTTTCGTGTCGAACACATCGAATCGCGTCTTGGGCAATCGATGCGACTTCCATCGCACCATCATTGCCCGAACAAGTCCACCCATCTTGCCTGAGGTAACGCTTGGCATCGGCCTGAGCGCTCTCCCGTTCGGTGCCGAAGTTCCATGCATACGCACACACAAGGCAACGCAATCCATAGCAGCAATTGCGTGCTCCTGGGTGTTCCATGCGAATGATCCCGGCCTAAGTTACAGGGTCTCTACATCATTACATCGTGTCCGTAAATCTGACAGGATTGACATCTTGTCGAAAAAAAGGCAGGAGGCAATAGTCGGGCTGGTCGATTTTGACCTGCAGCACAAAAAGGATTCACTATGTTCGAACTCATCCTCGCCGCTCTGGGCCTGCCGCGCACCGGCGGTTGAGCCGAATCACATCATCATTACCTTACCCTTCGCTTTGGGCCTGCGGCGCGTCGGTATCTAACTAACCCTCGCGCTGGCTGCATCGATTTCTGAGTAAGTCATCCAGCCGCGGCGAATTGCCTCAGCAAATGCAGCGATCGTCGTTTCGACCCCAAGGCGAAAACGGCACCGAGCTAGGTACTCCTCCACAGTGCGTGGGCTGATCCCGAGGTGTCGGCCCGTCGCCTTTGCGGTGTGCCCGCCGCCAAACAGCTGAAGGCATTCCAGTTCTCGCTCTGAAAGTGTGCTTTCTCTCTTAAGCAGCGCTGCTAAAGCGGTCGCGATATGGCCCGCGGCCAAGCTGGCAACTCCCAACAGTTGCAGTTCGTCCTCTACCTGAATTCGCTCGTCTTGGCCGAGTAGCAGTACATAGCTGGCCATGCCAAGCTGGTGCGAGGCAGCGATAGCGTGCTGGATTCCAGACAAGCCAGTATCTGCAACTATCTCGGGTATAAGTCCACGTGCGAGGGATGCCTCTACAAGGGCTCTCCCGGCGGACGAGTGCAGTGGAGGAAGCCACGCCAAGTTGTCTAGACAATTGACCGCATCTGGGTCATTACCATGCAAGTGCAACAGTAGGAAGTGGCGCATGCCGACTGCCTGGGTCAACTGAGCTATCACTCCACAGAGCCGATCGCGCGAAGAGGCTCGCTCTAAAGCCTCAAGTGCATGCCATGCCTTCGAAAAGTCCACTCGTGGGATAGTTACGTCCGTAATCATCGCAGTTACGCTTCGTGCCGAGGCGCGCCAAACTGCGGCCATGAAAAGCACTATTAGTTGGAAGGGAGACGGCTGTGCCCTGGCCGTCTTAACGTTGGATGCAGCCGATGCCGCCGAGGTGGATTCTCTCATCGCCTCAACTTTTTCGCGGTGTGCCGCACTTAGGGCGGCGCTCCTCATCCGGGCGGAAAGGGTGAACTACTTGGAAACCGTCGTGCGCGCGCTGCACGAAGGTATGCTGCAGCCGGCGGTTCAGCGACCCGCCGCAGTATCGTTAGTGGTTAGGTCTAGCCGGATACACGAAGCTCGCGAACTGAGCCTGAACCTCGCTCATGCTTGCTTAGGGCTGGGCAGCTTCACAGACGCCGCACGCGCCGAGGTTCACGCTCTTCGGGAGCGGGCCCTCGTTGTCTCCGAGGAATCCTCTTCTTCCATTGTCATGAGCGTCACGTCGAGTAGCCGGTACGTCTTTTCCCTGCGCGCTGGACTCAACTGGTCAAAGCGCTCCGCTAACGACAGCGCACGGTCCGAAAGCCGCAACGTTTGCGACGCCTGAGGCGCAGCGGAACTGACCGCATCGCCAAGCTCGACGTCTCGGGCATTGGTCGACAGCGGCGCTACCGCGTTTCCGTCGATGAACTGTTGCCCTTGACCTGTCTTCACCCAAGTTGAGTTGATCCCGAGCCGCTTCTGCACCTGGTTCAAGCCACCCTCGGACGGCCCGCGGCGGTCCCAGTTCTTCAGCATCTGTGGCGACACGCCCAAGGCGTTTGCGAGCCCTGTCAGCTGGTTGTCGGCAGATATGAGGTTGCGTGCCACTGCAGCCTGATAGATGCGTCGCGTCGAGGCGTGCTGTGAAGCTGATGTGGTGCGTGGCATAGCGAATTGTGACTTGACTAAACGAAATGTTGATAAACGTGCTGTTGACAATACAAATAAACGCGGTGTTTAATTGCCGCTATGAGCACACCATTTGAAGCAAACCGCAAAGACGCAGAACTGATTGCTGAACTCGGCGGCCCAGCCCGCGTTGCAGAAATGCTCGGCTACAACAAGACGGCCGGAGGAGTGCAACGAGTTCACAACTGGATAGGTCGAGGCATCCCCGCGCGCGTGAAGCTGGCGCATGCGGGTGTCTTCCTGGCCGCAAGTACCCGGCTTGCCACCGCAACGCAGGGTGGCTGAGACGCACCGCCAGCCCTTCATCCGCCTACAAGGCTCGCCGCCAGCTCGGCCGCAGACCGAGCGCTGTAGTGAACGCGATGGTCAATGTCAACCGCATCCACGGCGGCGAGCCGTGCGCGTCCTGAAGAACATGGCACTGAGATTCGGAAATGGACTTTGAACTCGATCCGCTGCTCGCTCATTGGTCCGACGGCATCGAAGCCGAGCCTGCCGCACGCGCCTCTGCCCGAGTTCGAGCAGCTGCTGAAAGACTGGCGTTCATTGATAGGAGATGCGTTGCTCAATTGGTAGCTGCATGGACACCGTCTAGGGCTGGGCACGCGCCAATACCCATGAACGGCCATCACTTCGCCGCCTTCCTTAGCTCTTTCGCAATGCGCTCATGTTCAGCGGCCACGTTCTCAATCAGCCGCC
>CAHJWV010000292.1 GCA_903643055.1 Burkholderiales bacterium
AGGGTGGGAGTCGAATGCCAGCTGCCGGCGGTGCCTTACCAGCCATCGGCGCCCGACCAGAAAATCGTCGGTACGGTCCGCATGTCCACGCGCTTGTAGACGCCGCTGTAGAAGACCAGCGGCTTGCGTTCAGGCCCCAGGCCAGGTGATCTGGCTGGCCGATGTAGAGCAAATGGTCGCCGGCTTCATGGACATCGACCGTGCGCAGAATCATTTGTGCCAGGCTGCCGCGGATCAACGGCACACCGTCCAAGGCCTCGAAGGGATCGGCCAGGTCGGTCATCAGCCGGCCGCCAAATGCGTGCTCAAGGCCTGCTGGTTTTCAAGCAGGAAGTTCACGCCGAAGTGGTCGCCTTGTTTCACCGCGCTCACGAAACGGCCGGCGGGGCGTACCGAGATCATCGCCAGCGGCGGATCAAGCGAGACCGACATGAACGCATTGGCCGTCATGCCGTGCACCGCACCCCCATCGAGGTAGCTGACGACGGTGACCCCGGTCGCGAAATGGCCCATCACGTCGCGGAACAGCCTGGGCTCGATGGCCGCTCTCGGTTGGAGCGTTGCAGCTTCCATGGCGTGGCCCTCAGATCAGCGGCGTCACGGTGTTCTCGACCTCCAGCAGCGCCTTGCCGTAGATTTCCTCGCTCACCGGCTGCAGCACGATGGCGTGGCGGGCGGCGGTGTTGGAGTCGCGCCAGATGCGCTGTAGCGGGCTCGCTTCGGCGAAGCCGCTGGCGCCGTGCGCCGTCATCAGCAGGTTGATCGCATCGCTGGCGTACTGGGCGACATGGCCGGTATCGGCGCGCACCCGGGCGCGCGTCTTGTAGTCAAGCACCTCGCCGCGAAGGGCGGCGTTGTCGATGTCGTCGGCGGCGCGGAAGGCATGCAGGTGTGCGGTATCGATCTTCATCGCCGCCCTGGAGACCTGGATCTGAAGGGCCACCGAGTCGCTCTGCTTCTTGAACGAGGTGTAGGCAATGGAGCGCTGCGACGCCTTCTCGACGACGTGGGCCAGCGCCGCGCGCGACAGGCCCAGCTGCGCGCCCACCAGAATCAGCGCAGCCACCGGGATGAAGGCGGCGCGGTAGGCGGCCTCGTCCTTGAATGGCGTCGGGTACTCGCTTTGAACGGCCTTTGTCAGCGGCAGCAGGCGGTGATCGGGTACGAATACATCCTTGGCCACGACGCAGTTGCTGCCCGAGCCCTTCATGCCGGCGCTGAACTAGGTGTCTTCGATGCTGAGCTCGTTCATCGACATCAGCGCAAGGTACTGGCCCAGCGGGCACTGCGCCGCGTCGCCAGGCCAGCCCGGCCGCCGTCCTGCTCTTGTTCAAGACGCGCCGCGCGTGCGTGGCCTGTCGCTCGCGGCACGCGATTTGCGGTCCTGCCCTGTCAACGCGCGCTTGACGTGGGCGCCGAACCGCTCGATCGGGGCATGCAAGGCACCGGGCGCGCGTCCGTGGAGCAGCCAGAGGTCGACTTCCGGTTTGAAATCAGACAGCGGTACCGAGGCTAACGCATCCCGATGGGCGCTGACTTTCAGCAACGGCAACGGCAGCAGGCCCAGGCCATGGCCGCGGGCGACCATCTCCAATTGAAGCTCGCGGCCACTGGTGTCCATTTGCAGCACGAAGGGCAGGCCACGGTCATTCAGCGCGCGCTTCAGGCCGGCGCGAAAGCCACAGCCGTCGGGGTTCAGCACCCAACCGCGTTCGCTCCAGTCCGACAGGCGATAGCTGCGCTTGACGATGTCTTCCTTGCGCGCGACCACCGCCAGCGGGCTGCGCTGCAGCAGTTCGCCCAACGTATTTTTCGGCAGCGGTGTGCGGCCGCCAAGCCAGATCGCAGCAGCGTCGAGCTCGCCTTGATTCACCCGCTCGGCGAGTTGACCGCCCCATCCGGCCGTGACGCTGGTCGTGAGCTCTGGAAAGCTGCGGCGCAGATCTTCGATGGTGTCGCGCAAGACCAGATCGCCGATGCCTTGCGTGAGCCCGAGCCGCAGTGGGCCGGACGGCGTACGGTCTGCGCCGACCAGTTCGCTCAGCCGCGCAACCTCATGCAGCACCGCCTGGCACTGTTCATAAACCCGCAGCCCGAAGGTATTGGGTTTGGGCGGCTTGGTATTGCGATCCAGCAGCATGGTGCCGAGCGCTTCTTCCAGGTTTTGAACGCGTCGTGTGATCGCGGGCTGGGTCAATTTGAGATCGCGTGCCGCCTGGCTGACCGACTGCGCATGAACCACGGCGACGAACGCGCTGATGTCATCTAATTTCATGCAAATTAAACATAAGGATTTTAATATAAATGCGCCTATATCATAACGAAGCGGTAGAGAGATTGACCAGGGAAGGCCTCGATCCGCACACCCTGCGATCCGAAAAACACGGCAAGCCGTCCGAGGCGCAGGGCGCAAGAGGGAGCTTGAGGCGTCTTGATTAGCGACAAACTTCAGCAGGCTCACCTGGTGAGCTACCTGGAGTGGAGAATGGGTTCATCGAAGGAGA
>CAHJWV010000293.1 GCA_903643055.1 Burkholderiales bacterium
GGCTGGGGCACGAGGAAGAACGCGGAGGTCCCTGACACCCCACCGTCATGCTTCGTGAACGCGTAGTAGTGCAAGTTCTCATCACCGTTTCTCAGGGTGTAGGGCGACTTGGCGACTTCGTTCTGCAGGCGCTCCATGGCTTTGTCGCCATGCGTCTGGCTCAAAGCCGCCACGGGCCCGCTTTCGACGCCGTCGTGATCGCCCAGAAAGCGCCGGAACACGCCAGGAGACAGCAGCAACATGCCTTCGGGAACAAAGTGCACCAAGGCCTGTGGCTCGTTGTATTTAAGGTGTCCGTTGGCGATCGAACTTTGAATCCACAGGAAGAACGCGTTAGCTGCCGGGCTCGCATCCTTGGAAGGCTTTGGACTCTTCTTGGGCTTCTGGTGGGGCTGCTGTGGCGCGGCAATCGATTCCTCCCGCGTGACCAGCGACCCAGCGAGCGGAACGCTACTGATCGACTTGGCGCCAGGCGTCGGCGTTGCGACCATGGCGGACAGCGTGGCCTGGTCTTCGGCGCTGAGAAACGGCGAATCGTCTTGCGCCTGCGCACGCGCTGTCGCTGGTGGGGAAGCGAGAGCCTGAGGTGGGACAACTTCCTGCGAGGCGACAGCAATGGCCGCCACGGTCGCCACGACAGGTGCGACAGGTGCGACAGCCGCGGCAGGTTGCTTCAGGTCACTGGGCGGGGCAACCGCTGGTTGCACGTCGTCCCAGTCGTCGGGGGGCATCGCCATCATGTCCAAGGCCGAAGATTGGGCCAGATCAGGCGGCAGGTCTCGCGAAGCCGCTGGCGCCGGCTTTGACACGGACGGCTGTTTCACCGGCTTAGTCACGGTCGCCCCTGGCGGGCTGACAGGGGCAAGAGGTGTCGCAGCCTTCAGCGCCACAGGCTTCATTGCTGTCACAGTGGGAAGCGTCGCTGGCCCAGCGGCTGCAATCGATGTTGCGGCAGGCTGAGCCGTTGAGACAGTTGCTCCACCGGGCTGCCCACTGACCTGCGGCACAGGGACAACCGCATTGACTGCGGCAGTTTTTGAGGCTGATCCCAACACCTTGATGCTGCCCACGATGACCCCGGGCCACGTCGTGGGATCAGGACCGAACAGCTTGTCCAGCCGGAACTTCAACACCGTGAGCGGAGGTGACTTCCAGCCCCCGTCAAGCTCCACCTCGACCTTCCAGACTGCGCCAGCGCCAACAGGATTGGGTTCGCATGCACCGTAGCCTTCGAACTCATCGAAGATGCGGTCATTCATCGCGGCAGAGGGAATGCCTTCGGCTGATTCATGCTGCGCCAGATAAGCTCTCAGGTCGTCGGCGAGACGCGCGCAGACGAACCACACAGCGCCGTCATGCACCCAACCTGCGGCGCCCGGCTTGTTCAAGGGCAACACCCCTCCTTGCGCCAACATTCGACGCAAGGCCTGCATCAGCCTTTCAATCAGTGGCACCGCCTTCGCCGTCGCGAACCGCGTTCTCGGGCCAGAAGCGAGGTTGCGCTTGACGGATGCCGAGTCCGCCTGCCGGACGATGTCGGGTAGGAAAGAGCTGGGGACGTCTTCACCACTGAGGTACTTGAACAGCTCGCCCAGCAGCTTCGGCTCGTCGCCCAGCCACTTGACCGCCTTCGCAGGAATGAATCGCTGCGCCAGGATGGCCGGCAGCCGCTGATGCAGCTCATAGTCGCGCTCGGCCTTGGGCGCGAACTCCACCCTGTAGAACTGCCCCAGGTCCATCGGCCCGGTCAGTGCAGCCCATTGTTTTCCGAGTCGCGGATCGTCCGGAAAAACCGTGATGCGCAGATCGGCGACTGGCTTGCCCACGTCGTGAAGCAGCGCAGCAAGAAACACCATGTACGTGCAGCGATGTTCCAGTCGCTTGCGGTCCTCGGTGCCCACCCCTTGCGGCAGTTCAAGCCCCGCCCGGGAAGCCAATGCTGCATCGAGCACCTCCAGCATGTGGATCCACAACCCGCCTGGCTGGGCATGATGATGACTCTCGCTGGCAGGAAGCATCTGCACGTACTCGGCGACCGCGCGCAGCACCGGCAGGCAATCGGCGGCATAGGCCGCGTGTGAAAGCCGTGTGCGCCGCTCGATCGAATCCAGCAGCGACTGTGTGCTGGTTGCGGCAACGATCTTCTCGAAGGACTGAACCGGGATGTGGGAGGCAGGTCGGGTGATCACCGGCAAGGTTCCACCGACAGGCTTCTTACTGGCGGCCTGACCATCCGAGCGCCGCTGCAAAGCCCACACGATGCTGAGGCCGCCGATGAACGCGGAGCCCAGGAGAAAGAGGTGTTCCGAGGTCGTGCTCATGACGACCCTCAGGCGCTGATGGCCAAGCTCAGCTCAGTCTCCTTGACGCGGCCGAGCAGCCAGGTGCGAAGCACCATCGGTGGCCACAGCGTCTTCGCATCATCGGGCCAGGTCAGCAGGCGCAATCTGCCAGGTGATTGCCGGAAAGCCAGGAATGGCTGCTCCAGCGGGTTCCAGGCTCGCGCCAACACCTCGTGGTCCAACATGGCATGCCA
>CAHJWV010000294.1 GCA_903643055.1 Burkholderiales bacterium
GGCTGCTGTACCGCCTGGTCGAGCGCCCGTTCATGGGGCTGCGCGAGCGTTACCTGCCCGGCTGCGGGCTGGGCGCCGCACACCCTGCGGCCCACCCGCCCCGGCCGGAGGCCGTTCAACCCAGTATCGGCAGCCCCGTCAGGTAACCCACGGCGGCGCCGAAGCGGTCTTTGTAGTTGGCGCGGATCAGCGGCTCGACGGCGGCGCGAGCCTCGGCCGGCATCGCCGAGACGAATTCGCCGGGGTGCTGGAAGTTGCTCATGATGTAGGTCCAGCCGTTGATCTCGTCGACCGCATGCAGGCCGGTCGACTCCGCGCCGGCCGGTACCGACAGCACGCGCGACAGCAGCTTGGTGTCGACGTTGTAGGCCCACAGGAAGTTGTTGACGTGGGTGCCGCTGTCTTCGCCGATGAACAGCGTGCGCAGCTTCTCGGAGAACTTCAGATTGTCGGGGTTGCCGATCGTGTTCGGGTTCGAGGTGTTGCCCAAGGCATCGGCCGCGATGTCTTCACCGACCAGCAGGGCTTTGGTCTGCACCGGCACCCATTCGCTGTTGATCGCTTCGCCGCCAGTGTCTTTCTGGCCACCGGCCAGCGTGTGCGCGAGCACGCCGCCCGCCACCAGTGCCTTTTCCACGGTCACGTTCAATGATTCGCGCCAGGCCGCATTGCCGCGCACCATCGAGGCCTGAATGTTCTGCAGCGCGGAGTAGGCGACCTTGTCTTTCGCGTTGACGGTCGTGCCTTCCATCTTCGTGAACGACATGCTGGCGCCTGCCAGATTGGCATAACGGTGTGTTTCCAGGAAGGCTGCCGCCTTCTCCTGGCCCGGCACGACCTTGACCCAGTTGGCCTTGCCGTCGCAGAAGATCTTGGTGTAGCTCGCATCCAGCGGGTCGGTCTTGCTGACCGCGATGATGTCGCTGGCCTTCAGCGTGTTGGCCAGTTGCTCGATCTCGGCGCTGGTCGCGTGGCCGAGCTTGATCCAGCTCAGCGGCGCGCCGGCGGCGGCCGGGTCGATCGAGAAACCGGCACCGACCTTCGCGACATACAGCGTGCCGGCCGACAGGTCTTTTTCCTTGTCGGCGACGAACATGAAGAAGCCGCCGTTGGTGTAGTCGTCGCCCATGATCGCGGTGCGCTGATCGGGCATCACCTGGATCAGCTCATGCGAGATGCGGCCCAGGCAGTAATGCTTCTTGATCGAGGCAGTGCCGTCGGGGTTGACCGTCACTTCCGGCAGGTGGCCGTAGTGATACGGGTTGGCCTTGCTTTCGTCGCCGAAGGTGTTCTTGCTGTAAGCCTTGAACTGCGTGTTGGTGTCGATGAAGGCGGCATCGGGCTCGTACTCTTCGCTCGACAAATGCGTGTTCCATGGCGACAGGCTGGCGCCGCAGGTGATCCACAAGCCATGCGCCGGCGAAGTGTCGACGTTGTGGTACTTCAGCAGGCTGAGCTGGCCGGTGGCAGGGTCTTGATCGAGCGTCAGCACGGCGATCGGTGACGGCAGCGCGCCATAGGTGCTGGCGCCGCTCTGGTCGGCCGAGTTGTATTCGAACTGCACAACGGCAAACACCGCCTTGCCCTTCAGGCCCGGCAAGGTGGCCGCGCCGGCATTCGGCAAGGCCAGCAGCGAGCTGCCATCGGGCGAGTCGGAGAAGAACTGGCGCTCCTTGCCCGGCACCGACGCATCGATGATCGGCTGGCCCAAGGCGTTGACATAACCGCCTGCCAGCACGCTGGCACCTTTGCCGTCCGGCACCTGATCGCCGGTCACGAAGAACGGCTGGTACTTGAGCGCGAAGGTCTGCGTGCTGCCGTCGCTGTAGGCGGCAACCAGCTTCGAGCCGACGGTCGTGGTCGCCATCTCGGCCGGGTTGGCCAGCGTGGGTGCGGCCATGCCGGTGAAGCTGACCGAGGTGATCGTCGCCGCTGGCGGCGGTGGTGTGACCGGAACCACGGGGCGGCTGTCATCGTCACCCCCACCGCAGGCCGTCAACAGGCCAGAGGCCACTGCATAGCCCGACAAGGGCAGCAAGGGGGCGCCTGACAGCATCTTCAACAGGCGGCGGCGGGCTTCGATCGGCTGGGACATGGCGGGGGCTTTCTGCGAGAGGGCTGGGATGGCGCACGTGGCGCCGTGGGAGGGGGTTCCTGGCGTGCGGCAGCTTAGGCAGCGCCGATGAAGGGGCCGTGACAGTTTCGTGACGGCAGCGTGACAACAGTGCGCACCCTCAAGGCGAGGCACGGCAGCCGGCGCATCGAGGCCGGCATGTGGTTGCGTTCATACTTGCGAGCTAAGCAGCCGCGCAGGCAGGCACACGAAACAACACGGCAACACGGAGCACGTTCTCGATGAGCAACATCCATTTCATCGGCGGTGAAAAAGGCGGCGTCGGCAAGTCGCTGGTGGCGCGCGTTCTGGCGCAGTACATGATCGACAAGCAGCTGCCGTTTCTCGGCTTCGACACCGACCGCTCGCACGGCGCGCTGATGCGCTTTTACGCCGGCTATGCATCGCCGGTGCTGGTCGACCGCTATGAGGCACTCGACGCGATCATCGAAGCCACCGAAGACCAGCCGCAGCGCCGCATCCTGGTCGACCTGGCTGCCCAAACCCACGAGCCGCTGGTGCGCTGGATGGACGACTCCGGCGTGCTGAACCTGATCGACGAGATGGGCTCGAACATCCACTACTGGCATGTGATGGACACCGGCAAGGATTCAGTCGACCTGCTCAAGCGCCTGATCGACCGCTTCGGCCCCGGCCTGAAATACGTGCTGGTGCGCAATCAGATCCGCGGCAACGACTTCAGCGTGCTGGAGCAATCGGGCGAGCAGGCGCGGGCGTTGTCACTCGGTGCGAAAGTGGTGACGATCCGCCGCCTGCACGATTCGGTGATCAACAAGATCGATGCCAACAGCAGCAGCTTCTGGAAGGCCAAGACCGCCCATGACGACGAAGGCCCGCACGGCCTGGGCCTGATGGAGCGCCAGCGGCTGAAGATGTGGCTGCGCGATGTGTACCGTGAGATCGATGAAGTCGAGGTCTGAGGGTCAGATTTGCGGGCGCTGAAGCTTCAAGGGCGTGGTGCGCCACGGCGCCACCCGGTCATCCACCGCCTACCCGGCTCGGCACGCGCAGGGCAACACAGGTTGTGAAGGCGGCAAAAGGGGTCCTACACTGCGCACGAACCGCTTCAGGTCAGTGCCCATGCCTCACACTAAAGATCGAGTTAGGTTTTTGACTGAACCGTATGTGATCGTGCCGGTTTTTGCATTGCTCATGGTCGCGGTGACATGGGCCGTCGCGATGGGTTTCATCGCCAAAGAACGTGAGAACGCGCGGCTGACAGCGATCGACATCACGCAGCGCTTGGTCGAAACCTACGAAGCTCAGGTGCTCAGGGCGCTCAACGAGATCGGCCAGAACTTCAAGATGTTCGAGTACGGGCTGCGCAGCAACGCCGAAGGCACGCTGCTGGCCAGCCTTCGCGAGCAGGAGCTGCTGCTGCCGCGCAACGTCTTCAAGACCCGTTTGCTGACCCGCGACGGCAAGATTCTGGACAGCACTGCGGCAGCAAGCGCGCCGGTCGACCCGCACCTGCTGGAAGCCTTGCAAGGCGGCCAAAGAACCTGGGTCGGCCCGCCGATACCCCAGAAGGCCGGCGACGAACCCGAGTTCGAGATTGCACAAGCCATCGGCGGAACGGGCAAAAACTTTACCCACATCGTGTCGGTATCGATGTCCGCCGGGTACCTGGTCAGTGACTACGACGAACAGCGCTTTGGCCGGGAAGGTGTGCTGGCCATCCTCGGAACCGACGGTGTGTTCCGCGCGGTGCGCGTGGGTGAGCATGTCACCGCGGGCGGTCGTGTGGACTATGACGAGGTCGCGGTCGGCGCCTCCGGGGAAGGCCCCGCGCGGCTGGCCCGTTCGCCCTGGGACTCGGTCAACCGCTACACCGCGGCACGAAAACTCTTTGAGTTTCCGTTGACGGTGGTCGTCGCGCTGCCCGAGACCGAGCGCATGGCCGTGGCGGATGAAGCCATTGCCGTGGTCTACCGCAGAGCGAGCGTCATCACCGTGCTGATCCTGATCGGCGGGCTGATCGTCACGTGGCTGACATTCCGGGTCGCAACCCTGCGGGCACGCGCCGTCGAGATTCAGATGCAGCATGCCGAAGCCGTCGAGTACCTGGCCTTCCACGACGGGCTCACGACCCTGCCCAACCGCAGCTTCTTTCAACGCACGCTGCAGCAGCAGCTCAGCGCGGCGAGCCGAAAGCAGCGCCCGCTCGCGCTGCTGTTTCTGGACCTCGACGGCTTCAAGAAGGTCAATGACGTGCAGGGGCATCAGGCCGGTGACGAGCTGCTCAAGCAGGTGGCCTTGCGCCTGAAGGGCTGTGTGCGTGCGGCCGACGTGGTTGCTCGTCTCGGCGGCGACGAGTTCGTCGTGCTGCTGCCGGAGGTCGGAGACGGTGCGTCGATCTCCATCGTGGCGCAGCACATCATCGCGGCCGTGGCGAAGCCTTACTTGCTGATGGAGCATGAGAGCCGTGTGACCGTCAGCGTGGGCATCTGCGTGTACCCCGACGATGGCGAAGATGAAGACTCGCTGACGAAGAACGCCGACGCGGCCATGTACCGCGCCAAGGAGCTGGGCAAGAACAACTTCCAGTTCTATTCGGCGGCGCTCGGTGCGAGCTCTCTGGAGCGCCGCGCGATGGAGGCCAGCCTGCGCCGGGCCCTGGTCCAAAACGAGTTTC
>CAHJWV010000295.1 GCA_903643055.1 Burkholderiales bacterium
CGCATCGAAACGCTGCGCGGGCCGACGCGGCCGATGCAGCGCCTGGCGCGCGGCGATGTCGGCTGGTCGATGATCAGCCTGCTCAAGCTGAACTACCTCAGCATCGCCGGTGAAGACAGTGCGCGTGCCGCTTCGGCGCTGCGCAGCCTGCTGGCCTTGCATGGGCCTGAGCATGACGTGGCCTGGAGCAAGCAGGTCGAGGGCATTCAGGCGGTGCAGGCGCAAACGGTGGTGCGCCGCCTGCCCTTCCCGGGCCCGCTGACCTTCGGCTGCGGTGTCGAGATCGGCGTGACCGTCGATGAACTCGGCTTCCAGGGCACGAGCGCCTTTCTGCTCGGCCAGGTGCTGGACCGCTTCTTCGCGCGCCACGCGTCCACCAACAGCTTTTGCGAGACCGTGCTGCGCTCGGTATCTCGCGGCGAGATCCTGCGCACCTCGCCTCGGCTGGGTACGGCGGCGGTGTTATGAAGGCGGTGTTGTGAAGAGCGCCCCGCTGCACACACTGCCCACGCTGCTTGAGCAACGCACCCGGCTCTTCGATGACCTGGCGCGTGAGCCGTGGGCGCACGACTTCTTTGCCGTGCTGCGCCGCATCGATGCGCTGTGGCCCGATGAAGCGCGCCTGGGCACGGCGCTGCGGCCGAGTGACGAACCGGTGCGTCTGGGGCAAGACCCGGAGCTCGATTTCGCGCCCGCAGCAGTGATGTCGTTCCAGACCTCGGAGCGTGGCATGCCGCGCCTGGGCATCCGCTTCTTCGGCCTGTTCGGGCCGATGGGCGCGCTGCCGCTGCACCTGACCGAATACACGCGCGACCGGCTGCGCAACCATGGCGATGCCACGCTGGCGCGCTTTGCCGATGTGTTCCATCACCGCATGCTGCTGCTGTTTTACCGTGCCTGGTCGCAAGGCCAGCCCACGGTGCAGGCCGACCGCGCCCGCGACGACCAGTTCGCCAAATGGACCAGCGCGCTGTTCGGGCAAGCGCCGCAAACGCTGCGCGAGGCCGACACGGTGCCCGATGCAGCGAAGCGTTATGCCAGCGGCCACCTGGCCCGCGCGACGCGCAACCCGGAGTCGATCGTCAAGGTGCTGCGCCAGTACTTTGGCGTGCCGGTGCGCATCGAGTCGCATGTCGGCCACTGGTTGCCGCTGCGCACGCAAGACCGTTGCCGCCTGGGCAGTGCCGGCGCGCGCCACAGCGCCGCGCTCGGCGTCTCGGCGGTGGCCGGCGGCAAGGTCTGGGATCGGCAATACAAGATTCGCCTGCACATCGGCCCGCTGAGCCTCGCGCAATACCGGCAGTTCCTGCCCGGCCAGGCCTCGCTGCATGAGCTGCGTGACTGGATGCGCCAGTTGCTCGGCTTCGAAATGCTCTGGGACTTGCGCCTGGTGCTGCAAGGCAGCGAGGTGCCTGCGCTCGGCCTCGGCCGCCACGCCGCGCACCGGTCATCACTGGGCCGCAGCACCTGGCTCGGCCGAAAAGGCCCGCACGCCGACCGCGCCGACCTGCGGCTGAACCCCGCTGCGATGACATCGCCGGTGCCATCGCAAGCGGCCTCGGCTTCGGCTTCGGCATCGGCATCGGCCGAGCCCGCGCCAACGAGTCGCAACAAGACAACCACTACCCCAGGGACATGACCATGGCTGAGATCAGTCGCACCGCCCTCTTCGGCAAGCTCAACCCGACGGCCTACAAAGCCATCGAAGGCGCCACCGTGTTTTGCAAGCTGCGCGGCAACCCGTATGTGGAGCTGCAGCACTGGCTGTACCAGATCCTCAACGGGCAAGACAGCGACCTGCACCGCATCGTCAAGCACTACGAGCTTGACGGCGCGCAGCTGGTGGCCGATCTGACACAGTCACTCGACCGCCTGCCGCGCGGCTCGTCGTCGGTCACCGACCTGTCGAGCTTTGTCGAAAACGCCGTCGAGCGCGGTTGGGTCTATGGCTCGCTGATGTTCGGCGACCGCCAGGTGCGCACCGGCTATCTGTTGATCGGCCTGCTCAAGACGCCTTCGCTGCGCAATGCGCTGCTGTCGATCAGCAAGCAGTTCGAGCGCATCAAGCTCGATGACCTGACCGAGCGCTTCAACACCCTGCTCGCCCAGTCCCCGGAGCAAGCGCAAAACGCCACCGAAGGCGGCGCCGCACCGGGCGAGGCCAGCCAGGCGATCGCACCGGCCGCGATGGGCAAGCAAGAGGCGCTGAAGCGCTTCACGAGCGACCTGACCGAACAGGCACGCGGCGGCAAGATGGACCCGATCGTCGGCCGCGACGACGAGATCCGCCAGGTGGTCGACATCCTGATGCGCCGCCGCCAGAACAACCCGATCCTCGTCGGCGAGGCCGGTGTCGGCAAGACGGCCGTGGTCGAAGGCTTCGCACAGCGCATTGCGCGTGGCGACGTGCCGCCTTCGCTGAAAGACGTGGAGCTGCGCGCGCTCGATGTCAGCCTGCTGCAGGCCGGCGCCAGCATGAAGGGCGAGTTCGAACAAAGGCTGCGCTCGGTGATCGATGAAGTGCAGGCCAGTGCCAAGCCCATCATCCTGTTCATCGACGAGACCCACACGCTGGTCGGCGCGGGCGGTGCGGCCGGCACCGGCGACGCGGCCAACCTGCTGAAGCCCGCGCTGGCGCGCGGCCAGCTGCGCACCATCGGCGCGACGACCTTCGCCGAGTACAAGAAATACATCGAGAAAGACCCGGCGCTGACCCGCCGCTTTCAAAGCGTGCAGATCGATGAGCCCGACGAACCGAAGGCCATCCTGATGATGCGCGGCGTCGCCAGCACGATGGAGAAGCACCATCAGGTGCAGATCCTCGATGAGGCGCTCGAAGCCGCGGTGAAGCTGTCGCACCGCTACATCCCGGCGCGCCAGCTGCCCGACAAATCGGTCAGCCTGCTCGACACCGCCTGCGCCCGCGTCGCGGTCAGCCTGCACGCGACGCCGGCCGAGGTCGACGATTGCAGCAAGCGCATCGAAGCGCTGGAAACCGAGCAAGCCATCATCGGCCGCGAGAACGCAATCGGCATCGATACCCGCGAACGCAGTGCATCGGTGGTCGAACAGTTGGACCTCGAACGCAAGCGCCTGGACCAGCTCACCACCCGCTGGTCGGCCGAGAAGGCCCTGGTCGATCAACTGCTCGCACTGCGCGCCAAGCTGCGCGGC
>CAHJWV010000296.1 GCA_903643055.1 Burkholderiales bacterium
GCGGGCCGGGCGAATCTGCGGGCGAAGAAGACATCCTGCCGGTGCCGCTCGCGGCCTTACCGCGGCGCCCGCAGGTGCGGGTCGATGCATTGATCGACGCGATCGCGACGCTTTCGGTCGAGGCCGAGGTCAGTGGCGACATGGTGTTGACGCACCTTCCGCCGACGCGCCGGGCTGGCAGCAAGCCGTTTCTGATCGAAGGCCAGAACGTGCACAGCAGCGAATGGGAGCCGCCCACGGCCGGCCAGCGCTACCGCGAGTTTCAGGTCGGTGTGCAATTGGCTAACCGCACCGGTGCGCTGAACGAGATCGAGTATTCGGAGTTCGTGCAGAAGATCCAAGCCTTTGCCGAAAGCATCGGCGGCATGGCCGATTTCCCCGACATGCTCGATGTCGCTGCCCGCGCCCGCGAACTCGACGCCTTTGCTGGCCAATATGACGCGCAGCTGGCGGTGCATCTGCAAGCGCGCGGTGCGGCCTGGAGCGTGGGCTACATCCAGCAGCATGCGGCCCGCCATGGCTTTGTCAGCGGGCTGGTGCCTGGCAGGCTGGTGCTGCCCTCGACCGATGAAGGTGCGCCGCCGATCCTGACGCTGACCTTCGATGCACAGGCCGCGCTGGCCGAAGACCCGACGCAGGCCGCCGTGCGCGACGTGACGGTGAGCTTCGACGTACCGCAAACCGATCTCGCCAGCGATCCTTTCGTGGCCTGGCAGGCCAGCGCGCAGGCCTTGTCGCTGGGCATGGATGCGAGCATCGTCGACGACAACGGCCAGCCGCTCAGCCCGGCCGGCTTTGCAGCCATTGGCCAGGCCTTGAACCAGCTCTATGACGGCCTGCGCGAGCGCGGGCTCGATGCGGGCTCGATGGCGGCGCGGCGGCTTTTCAGCTAAAGCTCGGCGGAGCTCGTTGTGGCGCCTCAGCGGGTTGATCTTCGGATCGATCCGGGAGGCGATGCTCGCCGTTCTCAGACCTCTCTTCTCGGACATGCTTCTGTGACAGGCCTGGCGCTGTTTCTGCCGTGGGATCTGGACCCGCGCGGGTGATGTCCCGTGCGGCGGGCAAGGCGTCGTCCTACGCTGCGAACCAGGCCCGTCCGGCGCGGTGTGTGTGCTGCGTACGAATAAAGTTAGTTCGTCATCGCGCTTCCTTCATGCTTCGCCGATCAGGCCACCGCGATGAATTCCTGCCGCGCGTTTCGCGTTGTAGGCCGTACCGGCCCTGTCTTTGTTCGCGCAACAACCGGAGAAGCCGAGATGACGACGAAGCGTTTGTGCCCCTCTTTGAACTCGAAACTGAACTTGAACTTGAACCTGAGCCAGCCCGTGAGCGCATGGCGCAGCGGGGTCTGTCTTGCAGCGGCGTTGTTGCCTGCGGCTCTGCAGGCTGAAGAGATACCCGACCGCCTCGGCCAGACCGGCTGGATTCAGCTCGGCGTGTTTCGCGCCAACATCAACTCACGCACGCGGGTCGATCAGGTGCAGACCGGCGTCAACGGAACCGATGTCAGCTTTGAAGACGACCTGGGCCTGATCGACCACAAGAACCTGCCGGCCGTGCTGCTGGGCTTGCGCCTGGGCGGCAATTGGCGGGCCGAGTTCGAATACTTCAAACTCAACCGCAACGCCAGCATCAGTGAGCTGGGCGAGCCGATCCGCTTCGGCAACACCACATACGAAACAGCGACGGCCATCACCACCGACTTCGCCTCGAAGGTCTATCGGCTCAGCGGCGGCTACTCGTTCTACCGCACTTCGCTCGCCGAATTCGGCGCCGTGCTCGGCGTGCATGTCACCGACTTCAATGTGCAGCTGAGAGGGGTCGGCACGGTCAATGGCACGGTCGCCGCCACGCGCAGCGAGCAGCAGAAGAAGACCGTCCCCTTGCCCACGCTCGGCATCTACGGCAGCTATGCCTTCGCACCCAGCTGGGTCAGCTCGGGCCGGATTGATGTGCTGTCGCTGAAGGTGCGTGACTACGAGGGCGAGCTGATCAACATCCAGGCCAACCTGCTTTATCGGCTGACGCCGAACTTCGCGGTGGGCCTCGGCTATCGCTATGACGACTACAGCCTGAAGGCCGATCGCGCCGACTGGAACGGCAACTTGAAATACACCTTCAGCGGGCCGCAGTTGTTTGTAGATGCCGGGTTCTGATCGCAAGCGCAGGCCTGGCCGCAACAGGTGAGTCAAGCCAAGTGCCCGTGGGCTTGAGCGCTTGGTGATCTCGATGGCGCGTCGAAGCTCAAGCTGGGCCTGCGAGACACCTACACTTCGAGGCCCATGGCCTTTGTTCTGTTCCGATGACTGCTGCAGACACCCGAATCACCGCACGCGCTGCTGAACTGCGTGCCTTGTTGCAGCAGCACGCGCACCTCTACTACGTGCTGGACGCGCCGACGATTCCGGACGCCGAGTACGACCGCTTGTTCCAGGAGCTGCAGGCCATCGAGGCCGCGCACCCGGAACTGCTGACACCGGACTCGCCGACGCAGCGCGTGATCGGTGCGGTGCTCGACGGTTTGACGCCGGTGCGCCATGCGGTGCCGATGCTGTCGATCAAGACGGAGACCGACACCACGCCTGCCGGCGCGCAGAAGTTCGATACCTCGGTTCGCAATGCCTTGAAGCTGGATGACACCGTGCCCGCGGTGGCCTATGCGGCCGAACTGAAGTTCGATGGCCTGGCGATCAATCTGCGTTACGAGCAGGGCGAGTTGGTGCAAGCCGCCACGCGCGGCGATGGCGAGACCGGTGAAGACGTGACCCACACCATTCGCACGATCGGCGCGATCCCGCACCGGCTCAAGCGTGTGCAGGCGCCGGTGCTGGAGATTCGCGGTGAGGTGTTCATGAGCCGCGGCGATTTCGAGGCGTTGAACGAGCGCCAGCGTTCGGCCGGTGGCAAGACCTTCGTCAATCCGCGCAATGCCGCGGCCGGCGTTGTTCGACAGCTCGATGCCAATGTGGCCAAGCAGCGGCCGCTGAGTTTTTTTGCTTACGGCCTCGGCGAGGTCAAGGGTTGGGAGATTCCGGCCACGCACTCAGCGATGCTGAGCGCGCTGGCCCAGATGGGCGTGCCGGTGAACGACGACCGCGAAGTCGCGCAGGGCGCTGACGGATTGGCGCGATTCCATGCGCGCATTGCCGCGCTGCGCGATGCCTTGCCGTTTGACATCGACGGCGTGGTCTACAAGGTCGATGAGCGCGCCTGGCAGGAGCAGCTGGGCTTCAAGTCGCGTGAGCCGCGTTGGGCGGTGGCCCACAAATACCCGGCGCAAGAGCAAACCACCGTGTTGCGGGCGATCGAGATCCAGGTCGGGCGCACCGGCAAGCTGACGCCGGTCGCGAAGCTGGAGCCGGTGTTCGTCGGCGGTACGACCGTCAGCAATGCGACCTTGCACAACCTGTTCGAGCTGCGCCGCAAGGGCGTGCGCGTCGGTGACAGAGTCATCGTGCGCCGCGCCGGCGATGTGATTCCGGAGGTGGTGGGCGTGGTGCCGGCGCTGCGGCCGAGCTATGTGCCGAACTTTCGCATGCCCACGCAATGCCCGGTGTGCGGCAGCGATGTGGTGCGCGAACGCGGCGGCATGGACAGCCGCTGCTCCGGCGGCCTCTTCTGCGCCGCGCAACGCAAAGAGGCCTTGCTGCATTTCGCCGGCCGCCGCGCAATGGACATCGAAGGCTTGGGCGACAAGCTGGTGAACCAATTGGTCGACGGTGGCCTGATCCGAACGCTCGATGAGCTGTACAAGCTCGATCTCAGCCAACTCGTGGCGCTGGAGCGCATGGGCGAGAAGAGCGCGAGCAATCTGTTGGCCGGCCTGGAGGCCAGCAAGCGGACGACGCTCGGCCGCTTCCTGTTTTCGCTCGGCATCCGCCAGGTCGGCGAATCGACCGCGAAAGACCTGGCCAAACATTTCGGGGCGATCGATCGCATCATGGACGCAAGCGTCGAGCAACTGCTGGAGGTCAACGATGTCGGCCCGATCGTGGCCCAAAGCATCCGGACCTTTTTTGAGCAGCCGCACAACCGCGAGGTGGTCGGGAAGCTGCGCGCAGCAGGTGTGCATTGGGATGAGCATGCCGGCGAAGGCGACCTGACGCCCAAGCCGCTGGCCGGCAAGACCTTCGTGTTGACGGGTACCTTGCCGAGCTTGAGCCGTGATCAGGCCAAGGACCGCATCGAAGCCTTGGGCGGAAAAGTCTCGGGCTCGGTCTCGAAGAAGACCGATTTCGTCGTGGCCGGTGAAGAGGCAGGCAGCAAGCTCGATAAGGCGCGCGAGCTGGCCCGCCCGGTGCTCGATGAGGCGGCCTTGCTGGAAATGCTGAAGGCAGCCGAATGAACCTTGGCCGCAGATTTGATTCCATCCCGTACTGTTGCGACCTACCCGCGACTGAACTGCAACCGAACTACGACTGAAAGGCCAACGTGAGCGTTCGAGACATCCTGAGAATGGGCGACCCGCGCCTGCTGCGCATCGCCAAGCCCGTGAGCCTGGACCAATTCGACTCACCCGAGTTGAACGCGCTGATCGTCGACATGTTCGACACCATGTATGCCGCCAATGGCGCGGGTCTGGCCGCGCCGCAAATCGGCGTCGATCTGGCGCTGGTGATCTTCGGCTTCAAGAAGAACGAGCGTTATCCGGATGCGCCGGCCGTGCCGGAAACCGTGTTGATCAATCCGCAGATCACGCCGCTGTCCGACGACGAACAGGCCGGTTGGGAAGGTTGCCTGTCGGTGCCGGGAATGCGCGGTGTCGTGCCGCGCTTCTCGCGCATCCGTTACACCGGCTTCGATCCGAAAGGCCAGCCGATCGATCGCGAGGTCGATGGCTTTCATGCGCGTGTGGTGCAGCACGAGTGCGATCACCTGATCGGCAAGCTCTACCCGATGCGGATTCGCGATTTCACGCAGTTTGGCTTCACCAGCGTGTTGTTCCCGGACCTGGACCCGGCCGACGACGATTGAACGAAGCAGTCGCTGAACGGGCGTTTTGCTAAGAAACGTTTCCGGCGTCAGCGCAAAGCAGTCGGGCTGCGTTGTATCTGTGGAACCCCATCGGGGCTTCCGCAATCCAACGGTGCGAGGTCACCCTATGAAACACATGGAACCCGCTGCACACCAGCCGATTCGCTCAGGGCTTGCGCTGCCCTGGCCCTTATCCCCATCTCGTGTTCTCTCGCGATCATTCAGCTCGCCATTGCGGCCTCGGCGGCCCTGGCGGGCCCGCTGGCCTGCGCTGATGCTCGCATGGCTGCTGCTGGGCGGGCTCGGCAGCACGGCCTGGGCGGCCGACCCACCATCGACTGTTGGCCGCGTATCAGAGCTGAACGGCAAAGTCTGGGTCTACGCGCCCGAGAGCAGCGAGTGGATCACGGCGTCGCGCAACCGGCCGGTGACCAGCGGTGACCGCTTGTCGACCGAGGCCGATGGCCGCGCGGAGATTCGTGTCGGCACCAGCGTGCTGCGCCTGGCCGCCAGCAGCGAGCTGGAAGTGATTCAGCTCGATGAACAGCATGTCGACCTGCAATTGCACAGCGGCAGTCTTGCGGTGCGCCTGCGCACCCGGGAAGCCGTCGATCAATTCAGTTTGATGACGAACGAAGGTCGTTTCCATGCCGAGCGCACGGGCAGCTACCGCTTCGATCGCATCGACGACACCAGCCATGCCACGGTTTGGGGCGGCCAGGCACAGTTCGAAGGCGAGGGTGCCGCGTTGACCTTGCAAAGCGGGCAACGCGCCGAGTTCTGGAAAGACAGCCGTGCACCGAACACCCAATACAGCATCACCGACCCGAAGCGCGATGCTTTCTCTGATTGGGTGGCCTCGCTCGATCAACGCGAAGAACGCAGTGTCTCGACGCGTTATGTCTCGCCCGAGATGACCGGTGTCGAAGACCTCGACCGCTATGGCCGCTGGGAGCAGACGCCCGACTACGGCCCGGTCTGGACCCCGCGCGCCGTGGACCCGGGCTGGGCGCCTTACCGCATGGGCCATTGGGCCTGGGTCGGCCCTTGGGGCTGGACCTGGGTTGACGACGCGCCGTGGGGCTTCGCGCCGTTCCATTACGGCCGCTGGGTCTATCGCCGTGACAACTGGTGCTGGTCGCCGGGCACCTACGTCGCCCGCCCGGTCTACGCGCCAGCGCTGGTGGCCTGGGTCGGTGGGCCGCGGGCCAATGTGTCGATTTCGATCGGCAACTCGCCGAATGTCGGCTGGTTCCCGCTCGGCCCGCGCGAGGTCTATGTGCCCGGTTATTCGGTGAGCCCGGCTTATGTGCGCAACGTCAATGTGACGCACGTGACGAACATCACCAACGTGACCAACATCATCAACAACCCGACGCGGGTGGTCGAAGAAACGCACTATGTGAACCGCGGCATTCCACGCGCCGTGACGGTCGTGCCTTCCTCGGTGATGGAGCGGCGTCAACCGGTCGCGCCAGCCATGGGGTCGATCAACGACCGGATCGTGCACGATGTGTCGCGCGAGCGGCCGCGATTCGATGCGCCGGTGGCGGCGCCCGGCCATGCCACGCGCTTTGTGCCGGGCGAGCGCTTGAATAACGAACGTGGCAATGCGCGTGGCCCGATCGGCCAGGCGCCGGGTGAGCGGCCGCCGCAGATCGGCATCCCGCGCGGTGGGCGTGAAGGCAATGGCGTGGGATCGATGCAGCCGGTGCCTGCGGCGCCGCGCAGCGATGAAGGCCGCACCAACCCGCTGCTTGGCGGTAACGTGCTGGCGCCTTCGCGGGGTGGCCCGATCGAACGCCCTGAGCGCCCCGAGCGTTCCTTTGACCGCCGCGAACGCGAAGGTGCGGCGGCACCGGTGAATGGCGCACAGGTGCCGCCTTTGCCAACGGTGCGTGTGGCGCCGTCGCCATCGCAGTCACCACCGGCCGGCGGCCGTTTTGGCGACCGTGAGCGTGAGCGCGAAAGCGGCCGCCAAAGCCCGCCAATCGTGAGCCCCGACGGTGAGCGCATTGGCCCAACGCCCGGCCAGCGGGCGATCGTTCGCGAGGGCCGATCGCCCGCATTCGAATCATCTGGGCAACAGCCTCAACCGGGCACGGGGCGACCACAGGTCATCGCGCCGCGAAATGCGGAGCCGGTAAACCCAGGCTTCGAAGGGCGGCGCGAGCAAGAGTCGCCGCGCATGCGCCACCAAGAGATGCCTGCGCGCAACGTGCCACCGCAAGTGCAAATGCCGACGCCGCCCCAAGTGCAGCAGCCGGCGCAAGTGCCGATGCCGCAGCGGCCGCAATTTCAGCCGCGGCCTATTCCCGAAATGCAGCGGCCACCGGTGGTCCAAGCGCCGCGTGAGGTGCCACGCATCGAAATCCCGCGCGACGGCGCGCGGGAAGGCGCAGCCCGAGAGAATGCAGCACGAGAGAACGCGGCCCGAGAAAACGGGGAAGGCCGCCAGCGCGGCGGCCGGGAGAACGCGCGTTGATGGCTCAGCTCATGTCGGCATCCAGCATGAATGAGCTTTACGTCATTCATGACATCACCCCACCTCGGCCTGCTTCCAGCAAGCAGTAGTGATCGACTGACGGCGCTGACCGCTGCGCAGCTTGTTGCGCGCGGTGGTCTTGAACTCGGACAGGGAGCGTGGACAAAGAATTGCTGGAGCCGTTCAGGCGCAGGCGCGGCATGCGTTGCTCTCGTTGCCACACGCAGGCTACAGGCAGCGGACTGCGGTCGCACCAGCGCTACCCATCGCTCATTCGGGATCGAGTCACGGAGATGCATGGCACAAGCGATTCCCCATGCCCATCGACATCCAGGTCTACGTTCTTGACTCGGTGATTCTGTGATCCGCAAAGCCCTTGGCAATGGCGCTGCGATAAGACCACCGATGGGTCAGCCTCACCCCATCAAGCCCGCAATCGAGTGCGCCTGCTCGATGTCCTGCAGTTGCTCGACCTGTCGGTAGTTCAGATGCTGCGAGGCCAGCGCGGGCAGCGAGGCCAGGTAGGCGGGCGTGACCTGGAGGTCGTGCCGTTCGGCGTTGCCGGCACCCGGCGCGTCAACGCCGACGACCAGCACCGGTCGCGAAAGCGTCGAGCGGTTGGCCGTGCCGCGGTGCACGGTCAAGGCCGAGCGTGCCGAGATGTCGCCCATCTGCGGAAGGCGTTGCTGGGCGCGGGCGGCGTAGCGCGGGTAGCTCGACGCGGGCGGGAACATCCCAGCCTCGCGCGCATACGGTGACGCCGCCGCTGAACCGGCGGTGTCGCTGGCGGCGAACTCGTCCCACTGGGTGCCGGGCGCGATCTCCAGCGGCCCCATCTCCGGCGTGGTGTCGACGGCGGTCAAGTTGAAGGCGAGCGAATTGAGGCGGCGCTGCAGCCGTGTGGCTTCCGGCATCGGGAAGTCACGATGCCAGGGCTGGTCTTGGGCGCCGGGACCGGGCACGTCGAAGCCGACCTCCACCACGCGGTACTCAGGCCCCAGTACCGTGCGGCAGACCGCCACGAACCACGGGTGCGTGACGATGTCGACGAAGCCGGGCAGCCGCTCGGGCTGTACCTCGACGTAATAGCGGGCCTTGCCGCGGGGCAGTGCGCCCCGCGGACGGGCCTGTGCCTCGGCGAAGAGGGCATCGATGTTCTCTCGCAAGCGCTGCGTCCAGTCGCGTGAGAAGGCACCCTTCAGCGCGATGATGCCGTCGCCGTAGAGGCCACGCATGATATCGGCCGCTTCATAGGTGCCGTCGGGGCGAGCCGGCGATGCCGCGGTTAAAGACGTCGGGGCGGCAGAGTAGACCGCGGAGAGGTTGTGAAGCATCGCGTGCGCTCGCTTTTGAGTCTCGGGGTGGGTCCGGATCTGGCGCCAGATTGATGCCAGTTCGTGCAACAGATTTTAGTATCTTCGCAATAAAAAAAAGGCATCGCCCTTGGCCGCGTGGCCGCGGCGTTGCGATCGTCGCCGCTTTCGCGTGCGCGGGGTGCGTCGCGCAGCGCCTGCGACCCGGCCCTTGATGCCGCTTGCCAACGTCGAAGACTCCCGTTCGAATCAAGTCCGCCGGGATGCAGTCTCCGCATCCTTCGCCACGCGTTGCGCAGTCAAATGGCTTGTGTGCGCCTTTCGTGCAGCGCGTCGCGCAATACCGATCT
>CAHJWV010000297.1 GCA_903643055.1 Burkholderiales bacterium
TTCCTCAATGGCTACAAGGAACTTCTGGTGCAGATGGAGCACGTCGAAGACAAGCCTTACCTGTTCCTGAAGGCCGAAGGCCACACGACCGGCATCAATGGGATCGTCGGGCACACGAACAGCTACTTCCATAAAGTGAAGACCGGAGAAGGCCTGACAGCCTCTCCATTTCTGAATGCCCTGGCCAACGCCAACCCGACGACGGTGGAGGCTCGGGCGGCCGAGAACTACGGCAAGCCGTACGGGAAGCTGCTCAAGGCACTCCAGCTCGATGCCGGCAGCAAGACCGTGACCACGCGCGAAATGAGCAAGGCCCTGTTCGAGGCCACTGGCTTCGAACCCGAGGGCTTGCCGGCGGGCGATTTCCTCCGGACGGCGACCAACGAACGCCTGGGCAAAGCCCTGATCAACTACTGCGACAGCGCCGACTCGCCGTTATGTTCCCCCGCTTTGCGAGCAAACGACAAGATCGGCAGCGACATGCTGAAGGAGCTGCGCGAGGTCGCCGAGAGCCTGGTGGCGGACGGCGACACGCGGCACGGCCGCGTCTTTCGGGAGGTCATTTCATCGCCGGCCGCGCTGGATGCATCGATGGCGCACCTTCAGGCATAGCCGGGCGCTCGATTGCCACGGAGCCATTGGGCCGGCAGGGGCCCATCGGTGACCAGTGCCGGAAACACTGTGTCACAAAGTCGCGCAGCTCAGGCACCCTGTCGCGCGCTCGGCTCATCGAGTCGACCCAATGAACTGCTACCGGCCCACGGCATGCCGTGGCGACCCGGTCCGTGCGAACTCGGCGATGTTGTCGAGCGTGGTGCCGGCGATCGCGCTGAGCGCCTCGCGGGTAAAGAAGCCTTGGTGGCCGGTGATCAATACGTTCGGAAAAGTCAGCAGCCTTGCAAAGGTGTCGTCGGCGATCGCGCGGGCCGATCCGTCTTCGAAAAAGAGATCGGCCTCTTCTTCGTAGACATCCAGCGCCAGCGCACCGATCTGGCCCTGCTTCAAGCCCTCGATGACGGCTGCGGTGTCGATCAACGCGCCGCGGCTGGTGTTGACCAACATCGCACCGCGGCGCATGCGCGAGACGGCGTGGGCATCGAGCAGGTGATGCGTGGCTTCGTTCAGTGGGCAATGCAGGGTCACGATGTCCGATTGGCTCAACAGTTCGTCGCGCCGATCGAGGTAACGCGCGCCCAGCGCTTCACAGGCGGCGTTGCGCTGCGGATCGAAGGCCAGCACCTCGCAACCAAAGCCGCGCAAGATGCGCACGACACATTGGCCAATGCTGCCGGTGCCGATCACGCCGACCGTCTTGCCGTGAAGATCAAAGCCCAACAAGCCTTCGAGCGAGAAATTGCCTTCGCGCACCCGGTTGTAGGCCCGATGGATATGGCGGTTGAGCGCCAGAACGAGCGCGAGCGTGTGTTCGGCCACCGCATGTGGTGAATACGCCGGCACGCGCCCCACTGCGATGTTCAAACGGGCCGCGGCCGCCAGATCCACATTGTTGAAACCGGCACAGCGCAGCGCGACCAGGCGCACGCCGGCGGCGGCCAAGCGCTGCAAGGTGTCGGCGTCGATGATGTCGTTGACAAAGGCGCAGACCACGCTTGCGCCTTCGGCCAGTGCCGCGGTTTGCGGTGTCAGGTGCGCTTCCAGATGCACGAGTTCAAAGCCGAAAGCGGCATTGGCGGCGTCCAGGAATTGCCGGTCATAAGATTTGCTGCTGAAGACGATGACTCGCATAGAGGCTTTCACTTGAGGGTGTTCATTGCCAGCGCGGTTCGGGCACCGAGCTGCGCCTGCGGACTTCTGATGGGCTTGTACGGTGAAGCGGATGAGTCCCTGGCTATCAGGCTAACCCGACAACCGAACGCATCATGCCTCGCATCTCAACCCACCGCCGCGCCGTAGCTCAACTGGTCTTGGGCATAGCAGCTGCAGGCAGCCCGCTCCAGCCCGTCTCGATCGAGCACGACGACCTGCCCCCGGTGGTATTCGATCAGACCCTGCCGCTGCAACGCACCCGCCGCCATCGTGACGCCGACACGGCGCACGCCCAAGGCATGAGCCAGGGAATCATGGGTCGCGACCAAGCGCTCGCCCTGCGATCGGTCCTGGCTCATCAGCAGCCAGCGCGCCAGGCGCGGGCCCAGCATGTGAAAGCGTTGGCAAGCAGACGCGGTGACCAGCTGAGACATCAGCACATGCAGGTAGCCACGGAGGCAATGAGCCAGCGCCGGGCTTGCTGCTAATTCGGCCTCGAAGGCTTCGCTGTCAACGCGCCAGGCCGTGCCCGGGCCGATCACCAACGCATGCCAGGGCGAGGCCGCGACTCCGAGCGCCAGTTCGGCGCCGAGCATCCCTTCGCGCCCCACCATGCCCACTTCCAGCGCAGGCTTGCCTTCCACCGTGGCCATTAACGAGATAAAGCCCTCGGTGGGAAAGTAGACTTGCGAAGTCGGCGCGCCATGGCTTGCCAGCACGTCGCCCGGCACCAGCGCCACGGGTTGGCAACGGCGCAGAAGCTGCAAACGCGCAGGCTGGGGCAGCCACTCGATCAGGCGGTTCTCGGGTTTCTCGTGGTTCTCTCGGTGTTCGGTCATGGCCAAACGGGCTCCGGTGGATGTGCCTGACGCTAGTCGCTGCCCGGCCTGGTGTCTGTGCGTTGCGCCACCGACCTCTGTGGGTGGCCATGTTCGCTGCCGCACGGACCGGGGCCTGGACATCGGCTAACCTGCGCGCCACGCGCCGCCGGCGCGATTGATTGATTGATGGATGCATTCATGGAGTCCAAGGATTACTACAAGGTACTGGGCGTGAAACCCCAGGCCAGCGCGGAGGAACTGAAGCACGCTTACCGCAAGCTGGCCCGCAAGTACCACCCCGATGTCAGCAAGGAGCCCCAGGCCGAAGCCCGCTTCAAGGAGATTGCCGAGGCGAACGAGACCTTGAGCGAGCCCGACAAGCGCGCGCTCTATGACGAGCAGCGCACCCGTCGCCGTGCGCCGCAGCAGCCCTTCGCCGGCGCGCCCGGCGCTGGCAACGGCTTCGGATTCGGCGATGCGCAGCGCAATGGCAATTCGTCGGACCCGAACGCGTTTTTTCAAACGCTGTTTCGCCGCTCGCAGGCCAGCGCAGCCCGCGAAACCGTTCGCCAGGCCGGTGAAGACCAGCATGTGAAACTGGAGATCGAGCTGCGCGATGCCTATCGCGGCAGCCGCAAGAGCCTGACGCTGCGCTCGTCGGAGATGCTCGCCAAGGGCGAGGTCGAGCCACGCGAGCGGCAGCTGGAGGTGAACATTCCCAAGGGCATTCGCGAGGGGCAGCAGCTTCGGCTGGCCGGCCAGGGCGCTGCCGGGGGGGGCGTGCCAGCAGGCGATCTCTACATCGAGATTGTTTTCGCCAAGAACGCGCAGTTCCGCGTCGATGGCCGTGATGTCTACCTCGATCTTCCAGTGGCACCCTGGGAGGCCGCGCTCGGCGCCGATGTGGCCGTGCAAACGCCCGACGGCAGCGTGCAGCTGGCGGTACCTGCCGGCTCGGTCGGCGGGCGCAAGTTGCGACTCAAAGGCAAGGGCTTGCCCAGCGAGCCGGCCGGTGATTTGTATGTGGTGCTGGCGATCCAGCTGCCTGTCGCGGGCACCGAGCCCGAAAAAGAGGCCTATCGCCAACTCGCCAAGGCCTTTGCTCAGTTCGACCCGCGCTCCAGCCCGTCGACCTGAACCCAAGCCGCATTGGCGATCGGCAATGCCGGCTTCAGAGCGCTGAGTCAGACGCCGCCATCGCAACGTGCCCCGGCTGAAATATTCGTCTTCAGGTCACGCCCGATGCCTGGGGCGGACCGGGCTCGATGGCTCGCTTTGTCTTTACCGCACCACATTCGATGCCTCCAATTCTTATGTGCGGCAGCGCACCGATCTTTTGTGAGGTTTACCTCAGTCTGTGACATGCTATGCACGGCCGTTTGCTCTGCGAGCAGGCGGTCGCCGCGAGTCAACAAACAGGAATGGAGACACCCATGAGCACACCGATCGCTTTTTCCGCAGGCCATCGCCTCGCCACCCGAGCCACTTGGACCGGCATCGCTGCCGTCTGCACCGTCTGGGTCGCCGGCTGCGCCACACCGCCTGTGCCGACCGAGCAACTGGCTTTGTCGACAGCGGCCATCGCCCACGCGGTGACTGCCGGTGCGCCCGAGTTGGCGCCGGGTGAGATCAAGCTCGCGCAAGACAAGCTGGAACGCGCCCATGCCGCGGTCGCCACGAAAGACTACGACCGCGCATTGGCTTTGGCGCAAGAAGCCCAGGCCGATGCAGCACTGGCCGAGGCGAAGAGTGGATCGCTCAAGGCGCGCAAGGCGGCCGATGCCTCGCGTGAAGCCAACAAGGCGCTGCGCGAAGAGATGGACCGCAAGGTCAAATAGCCGCTGCGCCCTGCCGCCGCTTCGCCCTCGCCTCACAGAACGATTGGAATCCCCATGAACAAGCACCGCATTCACACCCAGGCCGTCATCGCGCTGGCCGCCCTCGCCGCCCTCGCCGGCTGCAACACCGTGCCTGAGAAAAACATGCAGCTGGAAAGCGCACGCAGCGATTACCGCGCCGTGCAGGCCAACCCGCAGACCGTGGAATGGGCCAACCCCGAGCTGAAGCTCGCCGGCGAAGCCGTCAGCCGGGCAGACGCCTCGTGGGCACAGCGCGACGACACGGCCGAGGTCAACCACTGGGCTTACATCGCCAAACAACGCATCGCCGTCGCCCAGGAAACCACCGCTCGGAAAGCCGCTGAAAAAGCCGTGGCCGACACCGAT
>CAHJWV010000298.1 GCA_903643055.1 Burkholderiales bacterium
GTAGGGCAGCAGCGTGACCGTGACGGCCAGGAAGACGATGGTCAGCGCCACCAGCAGAATGGTCAGCGCGATCTCGTTGGGCGTCTTCTGGCGCTTGGCGTTCTCGACCATCGCGATCATCCGGTCGACGAAGGTTTCGCCCGGGTTGACCGTGACACGCACGACGATCCAGTCGGACAGCACGCGGGTGCCACCGGTCACGGCCGAGAAGTCGCCTCCCGATTCACGGATCACCGGAGCCGATTCGCCGGTGATGGCGCTTTCGTCCACCGAGGCCACGCCTTCGATCACCTCCCCGTCGGCGGGCACCACGTCGCTTGCCACCACCAGGATCGTGTCGCCCTTGCGCAGGTTTTGCGATTCCATCGGGTGCCACTTGGCGCCGTAGCGTGGCGACTCCATCTTCTTGGCCCAGGTTTCCTTCTTCAGGCTGCGCAGCGAAGCGGCTTGGGCCTTGCTGCGGCCTTCGGCCAGGGCCTCGGCGAAGTTGGCGAAGAGCACGGTGAACCACAGCCACAGCGCGATGGCGAGGATGAAGCCTGCCGGGGCTTCGCCTTTGCCACCGAAGGCCTGGGCGCACAGCAGGGTGGTGATGATGCTGCCGACATAGACGACGAACATCACCGGGTTGCGCCATTGCACGCGCGGGTCGAGTTTCTTGAACGATTCGACCACCGCCGGTTTGACCAGAACGGGGTCGAAGAGCGTGAATGTTTTGCGGGTCATGTCAAGGCTCCTGCCGGGCCGCCCCAAAGGAGGCCTGCGCCCCCTCGGGGGGCAGTGAACGAAGTGAGCGTGGGGGTTGTCATGTCAGGGCTTCTGCCGGGCCGCCCCATGGGAGGCCAGCGCCCCCTCGGGGGGCAGTGAACGAAGTGAGCGTGAGGTTTGTCATGTCTTCACTTCCAGAGAATCAGGTGTTCAACCACGGGGCCCAGCGCAAGCGCCGGCACGTAGTTGAGCAAACCGACGAGCAGTACCACGCCGACCAGCAGGGTCACGAACAACGCGCCGTGCGTGGGCATGGTTCCACTCGTGACAGCAATGCGTTTCTTCGCCGCCAGAGAGCCGGCAATGGCCAGCACCGGCACGATCACGCCGAAGCGGCCAAACCACATTGCGATGGCCAGCAACACGTTATAGAACGGTGTGTTGGCCGAGAGTCCAGCAAAGGCGCTGCCGTTGTTGTTGCCCGCCGAGGTCAAGGCGTACAGGATTTCCGAGAAGCCGTGGGCTGCGGGGTTGGCGATGCCGGCGCGGCCCGCGTCACTCATCACGGCGATGGCCGCGCCCAGCAAGACCAGCAGCGGCGTGACGAGGATGGCGATCGAACTCATCTTCATCTCGTAGGCCTCGATCTTCTTGCCCAGGTATTCGGGTGTGCGGCCAATCATCAGCCCGGCAATGAACACCGCCAGGATGGCGAAGACCAGCATGCCGTACAGCCCGGTGCCCGTGCCACCGAACACCACCTCGCCCAGCTGCATGTTGACCAGCGGCACCAAACCACCCAACGGCGTGAACGAGTCGTGCATGGCAATCACTGCGCCGCAGGAGGCATCGGTGGTGATGGTGGCGAACAGGCCCGAGTCGGCGATGCCGAAGCGCGTTTCCTTGCCTTCCATGTTGCCGCCCGCTTGCGTGGCGCTTGCGGCCTGGTCGACGCCCAGGGCCGCGAACTGCGGGTTGCCCTGCTGTTCGAAGGTGATGGCGGCAACGGCGCCGGCCGCGAACAGCACGAACATGGCGATGTAGATCGTCCAGCCCTGACGCTGGTCGGACACCATGCGCCCGAAGGTGAAGCACAGCGCGGCCGGGATCAGGAAGATCAACAACATCTGCACGAAGTTGGAGAGCGCTGTCGGGTTCTCGAACGGGTGAGCAGAGTTGGCGTTGAAGAAACCACCGCCGTTGGTGCCGAGCATCTTGATCGACTCTTGCGATGCGACCGGGCCCATGGCCAGGGTTTGCGTGGCAGAGGTCTTGTCCTCCATCACGGCTTCGCCCTTTTCGGTCTTCATGGCTTGGCCGTCTGCGCCGAGCTTGGGCACCTGGTACTTGACGACTTCAAGCGTGGTCACGTCTTTGTAGGCGTCGAAGTTCTGCACCACGCCTTGCTGCACGAAGAACAGCGCCGAGACGAAGGCCAGCGGCAAGAGGATCCACAGCGTCACGCGGGTCAGGTCGACCCAGGCATTGCCGATGCTCTGCGCCGAGTGGCGTGCAAAGCCACGGATCAGCGCGATCACCACCACGATGCCGGTGGCCGACGACAAGAAGTTTTGTACCGCCAGGCCCAGCATCTGGGTCAGGTAGCTCATGGTCTGCTCACCGCTATAGCCCTGCCAGTTGGTGTTGGTGGCGAAGCTGACGGCGGTGTTGAACGAAGAGTCGGGCGACACGTTGGCCATGGCCTGCGGGTTCAGCGGCAGCCACAGCTGCAAGCGCTGCAAGGCATAGATGGCCAGCACGCCGAGTGCATTGAACAAAATGATGGCCAGCGCGTAATTGAGCCAGCCCATCTCGCCGTCGGCCTTGATGCCGCACAGACGATACAGTCCACTTTCAATGCGGTTGGCAAAGCGCAGCCGCCCGTCCATCACGCTTGTGATGTAACGCCCCAAAGGAATGGCAAGCAGCAACAGCACGATGCTGTAGCTCGCAAACAGTATCCAGGCGTGGCTGGTCATGAGAAGTCCTCCGGCCGCAGCAAGGCAGCCACCAGGTAAATGAGCAAGCCGATCGAGACCACGCTACCGAGCACATAGAGCCAGCTCATTGCTTAGGGCCCCCCAACTTGGCACAGCCCTTGGCCATACCGACCATGAGCAGCCAGAACACGGCGCACAGCGCCAGATAAGCGAAGTCCATCGAAAGCCCTCCTTCAAAGTGACCTGGATCGTAAAAAGCGGCGCGTAAAGATGTCGATAAATTTGCGCCCGTCGACATAAAGATCGCATCAAAAGTGTCGCGATCCTTAGGAGCTGCACAGCAGTGGTGGCGATGGTGCGGTCCATCGGAGCGCATGACCTTGCTACATCAAGGTGATCCTGGGGTAATGGCCCGATCTTGATGAAATCTTTGCACCTTGATGGCAAATCTTTGCGAAGCTTTATGCCCGGTCTCTTCCAATAAGAACAAGCCGCTAGATCGACTTGAATGCGCCGGCGATGGAGGATTGCCATGACTGCTGTCGGAATTCGTCGCTTTCAACCGAGCGACTCGCTCAGTGAGCACAATCTCATGTTGCAGCGCGCATTCGCGCCGACTGCGCACCAAGGATTGAGCTTCACTGGAGCCATCCCATCGTCCGGTCTCACACTACACCAGCGAAAGTTGGCCGACTGCTTTGTCGCCATCGCCGATGGGAGGATCGTCGGCTCGATCACCCTGCAAGCAACCGACAGGAAGTCGCCTTCGCCCTGGTTCCGAGAACTCGGCGTGGCCAGGATCCACGACTTTGCCGTGGATCCTGGCTACCAGTGCAACGGAGTGGGGCGAGCCCTCTTGAAGACGGCAGAGAACTGGGCGACATGCCGCCAGTGCCTGGAGCTAGCGCTGGACACCCCGCAGGCTGCAGAACGTTTCAATGCCTACTGCATTCGTCGCGGCTTCAGGCGCATCGACACCGTGCGACTCTCTGACAATGCCCACTCCAGCCTCGTCTTGAGCAAGGCACTGGATCGCCGGGCGCTCTCATTAGGTACTGACCACTGGCCGGCGCGGCATCCCGCTGAGCTGGCGGAATTGGCCCGAGGTCGACAGGTCGCTAATCGCTGATCGCGTGCTGAAGGCAGC
>CAHJWV010000299.1 GCA_903643055.1 Burkholderiales bacterium
CGACGCGCGGGCTGGTGCCCTCCTTCGAATGGGAGAAGCTCGGCACCCGGCCTGAGGTCGCCGCCTCGCTGACGGTGATGCTGCGCGGTGTCGGCCTCGACGTGATCCCGGCGGCCGATGCCCGCAGCGCGATGCACTACCTCGAATCCAGCGCGGTGCAGCCCGACGTCGTGCTGTCGGACATCGCGATGCCCGGCAGCGATTCAGGCATCGACCTCGCGTTCACGCTGCGCCAGATCCGCCCGCAGCTGCCGGTGCTGTTGACCACCGGCTACGCCGATCAGCTGAACAAAGCCATCGATGGCGGCTTCACCGTGATTCCGAAGCCGGTCGTGCCGCAGCGCCTGCTGGCGGCTTTGAAGGCGGCGATGGCGAGTCGCCCTAGTCACCCCAGCCCCGCCGCCTGACCAACTCAGCCTTTCTTGGCGCCGGCCTGGCCCGATGAGGGCGACAGCCGGTCATGCCCCAAGGGCGTTCCGGTGCCCACCGGTGCACCTTCCTGCGCACCGCCAGCGGCCGACGGGCCTTTCGGCATCGCGCCCTTGCGGCCGGTCTCCATCGGCTTCGGGTTTGACGGAGAAGCCTGAGGCTTGGCTTTTGGGTTGTTTGAACGCTCGGAGGATCGGTTCATGGTCGGCTCCTATTCAATGCAAGAGGGAACAGCGCAGGGGCAGTCTGCGCGCGTGAAAATCCGGTGGCAAGCCCAGCGCGCGATGACCCCCACGGCAAGCCGGTTGAACCGCCAGCCGACGCCTGACATTTCTATGTCACTGCGCCGATCGCTGCACCAGCGCCCAGGCCACCACCGTGCGCCACCGCGCGCCAGCGCACGGTGGCACGTAGCGGGCCGATAATCTTGAGTTCGCTATCGAACCTGGCCTCGCGGCGTCTCCTGGAGTTTTTTTGAACATCGCCACCGTTTTCACCGTGATCCTCGTGCTCAACACGCTCTGGTTCGGCACGGCCTTCCGGTACTTCAGCCTGACACCGAACACGGCGGCCAAGCTGCTGGTTCCGACCTCTGCGCGGGCGTCACCGCTGTTTCCAACCATCGCGGCCTCGCTTCGTTTTCTGGGCGGCATGAACTTCGCCTTCGCAGCGTTCGCGGTCTTGCTGCTCCTCAACGGCGCGCTCTTTCCGGACCCCGCGCAACGGGCCCTGTTCGCAGGCGTTTTCTCGCTGGCCCATGCCAGCCAGTTTGTCGCCAATCTGCCGGTAGCATTCCGAGGCGGAAGAGTCGGTGAATCGCTTTGGCCCGTGCTCTCGGGCCCGATGCGATTCATCTTCGCAATCGACATCACGCTGATGGTCGCAAACGCGGTGCTCGCAGCCATACTGCTGTTTCCATGACGACGGCTACCCCCTCCATTGAGCGGACGTGCGACGGCATGCCTCTCCTTTAAAACGATGAACGTTTTTCGCGGCATTCACCACCCTGGCGTCGCCCGGGCCTGCGCGCTCACGGTCGGCAACTTCGATGGTGTGCACCGGGGCCATCAGGCCATGCTGGCGCTGCTGCACTCGGAAGCGCAGCACCGCGGCCTGCCTTCGTGCGTCCTGACCTTCGAGCCGCACCCGCGTGACTACTTCGCCCGCCTGGCCGGCAGGCCGCAGCTGGCACCGGCCCGCATCGCCACGCTGCGCGACAAGCTCGGCGAGCTGCAGCGCTGCGGCATCGACCAGGTCGTCGTGCTGCGCTTCGACCCGCCGCTGGCGGCGCAGTCGCCCCAGTCCTTCATCGAAGACATGCTGGTGCGCGGCCTCGGCGCGCGCTACGTCTTGGTCGGTGACGATTTCCGCTTCGGCGCGCGGCGTGCTGGCGACTACGCGATGCTCGATGCCGCCGGCGCGGCGCAGGGCTTCGATGTGGCGCGCATGAACAGCTACGAGGTGCACGGCCTGCGGGTTTCCAGCTCGGCAGTGCGCGAGGCGCTCGGCGCCGGCGACATGGCCAAGGTGACCGAGCTGCTGGGCCGGCCTTACAGCATCAGCGGGCATGTGGTGCACGGGCGCAAGCTCGGCCGCGAACTCGGCGAAAGCGCCAGCGGGCGGGCCGATGGCTTTCGCACGCTGAACCTGCGCTTCTCGCATGCGAAGTCGGCCGCGATGGGCATTTACGCGGTGCGGGTGCATGGGCTGGCGCCCGAGCCGGTTGATGGTGTGGCCAGCCTGGGCGTGCGCCCGACCGTCGAAGACGCTGGGCGCGTGCTGCTCGAGACGCATTGCTTCGATTGGCCCGCCTCCCTCGGCCCCGAGGGGGGCTACGGTAAAATCATCCGCGTGGAAATGCTGCAAAAACTGCGTGACGAAGCCCGCTATGACGGACTGGAAGCCTTGACGGCTGCCATCCAGCAAGACGTGCTCGACGCGAAAGCCTTTCTCGCAGCCCACGCCGCGCAGCGCCGCCAGACCACGCGCGACCGAATTTAACGCTCGCCCCACCCACTTCGCGAGCCCCGGCGCAGCGCGCCGGCACCTTCTTCTGAGGCGCGCCCTTGCGGCGTGCAAGCGCCATGACCGACAAGACCACCGACACCGCCCCTGCCGCCACGGATTACCGTGTCACGCTGAACCTGCCCGACACGCCCTTCCCGATGCGCGGCGACCTGCCCAAGCGCGAGCCGGGCTGGGTCAAGGAATGGGAAGACCAGGGCATCTACAAGCAGCTGCGCGATGCGCGCTGCAACAAGCCCAAGTTCGTGCTGCACGACGGCCCGCCGTATGCCAACGGCCAGCTGCACATGGGCCATGCGGTCAACAAGATCCTGAAAGACATGATCGTTAAGGCGCGGCTGCTGAAAGACATGGACGCCGTCTATGTGCCGGGCTGGGATTGCCATGGCTTGCCGATCGAAAACCAGATCGAGAAGACCTTCGGCCGCGGCCTGCCACGCGATGAAGTGCAGGCCAAGAGCCGCGCCTACGCGAGCGAGCAGATCGCCCAGCAGATGGCCGACTTCAAGCGCCTGGGCGTGCTAGCCGACTGGGCGCACCCTTACCGCACGATGGACTTCGGCAACGAGGCCGGCGAGATCCGGGCGCTGAAGCGCGTGATCGAACGCGGCTTCGTCTACCGCGGCCTGAAGCCGGTGTACTGGTGCTTCGACTGCGGCTCGTCGCTGGCCGAGTTCGAGAT
>CAHJWV010000300.1 GCA_903643055.1 Burkholderiales bacterium
CCGCGTCGCACCCGTTGCAAGCCATCCGCGTGATGGTCAACGAGGCGCTGGACAAGCTCGAGGATTTGTTTGGCGGTCTGTACGAGGACGTGAGCAAAGGGGGGCGGCCCAGCATTGCCCCGCAGAAACTGCTGCGCGCCATGGTGCTGCAGGTGCTGTATTCGGTGCGCTCGGAGCGCTTGCTGATGGAGCAGGTGCAATACAACCTGCTGTTTCGCTGGCTCATCGGCCTGTCGATGGACGACCGCGTATGGGTGCCCACCGTGTTCAGCAAGAACCGAGAACGGCTGATCAAGCACGACACGGTGGTGGCGTTCTTCAACGAAGTGCTGGCGCAGGCCGAGCGCAAGAACTGGCTGTCCAAGGAGCACTTCAGCGTGGACGGTACCTTGATCCAGGCCTGGGCGGGCCATAAGAGCTTTGTGCGCAAGGACGGTGACGACGACGATGCCAGTGGCCAAGCCACGGGTGAGGATGCGCCAACCCATGCGCACGGCAACGAGAGTCCCGCCCAGGGTGGCAGCAAGGACAACGGCAAAGACTTCCGGGGCCAGTCGCGCAGCAACGACACCCACAGCTCCAAGACCGACCCGCACAGCCGGCTGTACCGCAAGGGCAAGACGGCCAGTGAGTTGCGCTTCATGGGCCACACGCTCATGGAGAACCGCAACGGTTTGATCGTCAATGCCACCGTCACGCAGGCCGATGGCCACGCAGAGCGGGTGGCGGCCAAGGCCATGATCAATGACGCCAGGCAGGTCAACCCCGAGGCTGCGATCACGCTGGGCGCTGACAAGGGCTACGACGCGGCAGAGTTCATCGCCGAGTTGCAAAAGATGCAGGTCACGCCGCATGTGGCGCAGAACAAGTCCAGGCGCCGCTCGGCGGTGCCTGACGAGATCGCCCAGACCGATGGCTACGGCATGTCGATGCAGCGCAGGAAACGCATCGAGCAAGGCTTTGGCTGGGCCAAGACCGTCGGCCAGATTCGGCAAGTGATGGTGCGCGGGCTCCAACGAGTCGACCAAATGTTCGTGCTGAACATGGCCGCCTACAACCTCGTACGCATGCGCACGCTGGGACAAGTCCGTCAGCAGGCGGCAGGATGAGGAGCGAAGGGCCCCAAAGGGCCTCGAAATGGCCCGAATCGGCTTTGAAACGAGCCTTCGAACCCTCATTGCGGGCCAAATCCACAAAATTGCGGCCCGACAGGGTCGGCGCGAGTATCGGTGCGCGGTATTTCAGCAGCCTGTTAATGGCCGATCCGTTGGAATGGCCCTTGGTTTTGATGTGCGTCGTGAGAGCTTCAAGGTCACGCCCACTGAAAACTTGAGTACAGGAGATATTGTTGGATTGGGCGTTTCTCAGGCTGATGCGAAACGCACTCATAATGCGGTATTCACGGAGTTTAATGTTCCCATTAATAACAAGCTGGAGATTCAAGCTGCGGGGCGCGTAGATAAATTCCCAGGCTTCAATGCGCATGTCTCACCCAAAATTGGTGCTCGATTTGAGGCAACCAAAGAGTTGTTGCTGCAAGGTACGATAGAAACTGGTTTCCGTGCACCCAATTTGACGGACAGTGCGACTTTAACGAATACTGCTTTTTCAAATGGAATTTTTGATCCAAAACGTTGTGATCAAGCCCAATTATTGGCAAAGGACTTGACCGATCAAGCGCGTGCCTTACCGAATATCGGTCAAAATAAGGCGACCTTGTTAGCGCGTGCCGATTCTGTGCAATCAAATGAATGCACGGCAGGCGTTGCCAGCATTGTTAGAAATAATCCAGATCTGAAGCCGGAGGAGTCACGAAGCGTCAGCGTTGGGTTTGTATTTGAACCTTATAAAGACTTCAATTTCTCAATTGATTATTGGAATATCAAGCGAAAAAATGAGATTGGCGTGAAATTAACCCAGGATTTTTTGGATGCCGAGGACAGCCTCGCTCCAAACATTGTTAATCGGGCCAGTGTCGGTTCTGACAAAACCTTTCTCACTGCCGAGGAACGGGAGAAATATGGTGTTGATGTCGGTCCACTGACCTCGACCTCGGGTCAGTTTGAGAATGTTGCAAAAACCAAGGTCAGTGGTTTGGATCTCAGCGCAAAGCATAGTTTCAACACGGAGGTTGGCAAAGTTGATTTGACGACCGAGGCAACTTATATGCTGGAATTGAGAAGCTGGAGCCGCACGCTTGAAGGTGGCGCAGGAGCTTATGGTGATAACCTGATTGGGCGATATGGAAACTCACGCATTGTGGCTAAATTTGGAGCTGCATTGAGCCGCGGAAATTTTGCGCATTCACTCCTTTAGACTTACAACAGTGCGACCTCACTGAATACGGATTATTTTGATAGTGAGTATACGCCCGAAGCCTGTGTGGATCGTGCTTGGGATACATGCAGAGTCGCTCCATACAATCGCTTGGATTACAATTTGAGCTATACCGGCATTAAAAATGCGACGCTGTCTTTCTTTGTTCGAAATGTTGGGTGAGCGTCCTCCTCTTGACTTGAGAGCTTTCAATAGCGACGGCAACAGTATAGTTCCACAATCGATTGACGATGTTCAAGGTCGTATGATTCGCTTGACACTACAATACAAATTCTTCTGATAACTGGTTGTTTGTTATGTCAAAGGGGCGGAATGAAAATTCCGCCTTTTTTTATTATCAAGGAGCCGCAGTTTGTTGCAGGCTAAATTGAAGATTCGAAATCGTTTCGAAAATCAAGTTGTTGAATTTCGCAAGTAAGGGCTTCGTTTCGGGCTGCACCAACATTCACGCGCCAACTTGCAACAGTGGGATGGAAAACGTGCGCTCAGGCGCCACAATCGGCTTTTGCCTGCTGCCCTTGCTCCCTTGGTGATGTCCCATCCCGATGCTCCTGTCAAAACGCCACTCGGCCTCGACGAGTTGCGACACCGCACTCGGGGCTTGGGGCAGCGTTATCGAACCATCCTGTTGTTGGTCGATGGTCGGCGCTCGCTGGGAGAGGTGCTGGGCATGGCGCATGGTGCGGGCGCGCTGACCAGCCAATTCGAAGAACTGGTTCGGTTGGGGCTCGTGGAAATGCCGAGCGATATCGCCGTGTCCGAAGCATTGGAGAGTGCCGCCGGCAGCCTGGACACGATTCGCTTGACCAGCGTCGAGCTGGAAGTGCCGGTGCTCAGCCTCGATCTGCCTGAAGTTCAGCCGCAGGCGGGCCACGGCGGCCATTGGGATGCGACGCAGGTGCCTGACGCCACCGAATCAGCGGATGCCGATGCCGAACTGGCGGTTCAAGCGCCGCCGGGGCTTGCGCCTTCGGCCTTGCCGATGCTGTCGGCGATGGTGACCATGCACTCAACGCCGCCGCAAGTTCGAATTGAAACTTTGCCGGATGTCGTGGCCTCGCCTTTCGGCTCCGCCGAAGCTTCGGTATCGACCAGCCCTCATGTCGAAACCTTGTTTCGTGCGCTGGCCGAAGTCGTGACGCCGGCCAAGCCTCAAGAGCCCGCCGTGCCGGCATCGGTGCTGATTGCTGAGGCACGTGCCGCGGCTTCGCGGCGGCGTGGCCGCTCGCCGGGTGTGCCAGGCGCCGCACCGATGGCTTCTGTCGATGAATCCGCGGCCGCGCCGGAGCTTGACGCCGTGGCACCGCAGGCTGCAGCACCTGCCGATTTCATCGGCGATCCGGTGGCCGATTCCGGTGGTTCCAGCGGCGTGCCGCCTGCGTTGGCGCCGATGGACTGGCCCGAGCCTGCTGGGACCGCGGCCCCTCGCCAAGCCTTGCCCCAAGCGCGGGTGCGCGAGCGTGCCTCCCTCAGCGCCGACCATGTGCGCGTGCCGCCGCAGCAGACGGAAGATGAACTGCTGCAGCAGGTGCGGGGCATCTTGGTGGACGTGCTGCGGCTCGATGGCCCATTGGTCGGCACCTTCAGCGCGGTTCGCGTGCGCACGGCCAAGACACAGAAACAGCTGATCGCGATGGTGTGGGACATCGAGCGCCAGCGCACGCATGTGCGCCGCTCGCGGCCGCAGCTGTTTGCGCTGGAGCGCGCTCGCGAGCTGCTGGGCATGGGCAACACGCTCGTGGCCTGGGACAGCCAGCCCAGCCTGCCCGATGAAAGCGGTGGCTGATCGGCAAGTTGCGATCGGCCTGACGCCTGGCCGATGTCGGTGAATTCCGCGGTGGTTTCTGAAGCGCTTTCTGATGTCCTTCATTGGCATCGATGGTGATGGCAGGCAGCCCGCGCTGCTGACGGGCGAACGCGACTTCAGGGTCTTTGAGGTGCCGGCTGGCAATCGGACCTTCGATCGATCACCATGCCTTCATTGATATTCAACTGATCACCTCCGGGCCTGCTTGGGCCTGCTCCCATCATGCTGATCGTCTGCCCGCAATGCCTGGCCACCAACCGCGTGCCGATAGCGCGCGCCACGGAAGCGCCGGTATGCGGCAAATGTGCGACGGCCTTGTTGCCAGGCCATCCGCAGGTGCTGAGCGACGCCAGCTTCGATGCGGTGATTGCCAAGACCGAGTTGCCGGTGGTCGTCGATTTCTGGGCTTCCTGGTGCGGGCCCTGCCTGCAGATGGCTCCGCAATTCGAGCAGGCGGCGCAGCGGCTTCAAGGCCGCGTGCTGCTGGCCAAGGTCGATAGCGACGCCAACCCACGCACGTCGACACGCTTTGGCATCCGCAGCATTCCGACGCTGGTGCTCTTGCGCGGCGGCCAGGAGGTTCGCCGACAGGCCGGTGCCATGCAGGCTAGCGCCATACTTGAGTGGATTGGCGCGGGGGCTTGATCGATGCTTTATCTCCCCAGAAACTGGGCGCATCGTGCTGCGCCCGCTAAACTCGCGGCCTTTCCTCCCTTGCCGCGCCATGGCCGCTGTCCCTCGAGCAAATGCACCCGCCATCTTCGAATTGAAGAGCGCCCTCCTGACATTGGTGGCCGTGGTCTTGAAGACCACCGATGTCGGCGCGTTCGCGCGGGAGCTCGCGCAGCGCACCGCCGACAACCCCGGCCTCTTCGATCAAGATCCGGTGGTGATCGACCTTTCTCCGGTGCGCGACCAGACCGACCCGATCGACTTCGTCGCGCTGACGGCGCTGCTGCGCCAGCACAAGATGCAGCCCATTGCGGTCAAGGCCGGCAGCGCGGTGCAGATGGCCGCCGCCCTCGCTGCAGGCCTGACCGAAGCGCCGGAAAGCGCGCCGCAGCGGCCGCGCTCGGCCGGTGTGCCGGTGCCTGCCGAAGCGCCCCCAGCCGCCGTGCCATCGTCTGCGGTCACCTTGATCATCGACAAGCCGCTGCGCTCGGGTCAGCAGATCTATGCGCGGGGCGGTGATCTGGTGGTGTTGGCGGTGGTGAGCTTCGGTGCCGAGGTGATTGCCGACGGCAATATCCATGTCTATGCACCGCTGCGCGGCCGGGCCATTGCCGGCGCGCGAGGCAACACCCAGGCGCGCATCTTCGCGACCTGCATGGAGCCGCAGCTGGTGTCGATTGCCGGCATCTACCGCACCACCGAAACCCCCCTGCAGGCCGATGTCCTGGGCAAAGTCGCCCAAGTGTGGCTGGATGGCGAGAAACTCGTGGTCGAGGCCTTAAAGCCTTGACCGGTTGAACTGGCCGCTGCGCTCTTGCTCAGAGTGGCAGTAGGCTCGATGTTATTTTTGAAAGGATCCGCTCCAGATGGCCAAGATCA
>CAHJWV010000301.1 GCA_903643055.1 Burkholderiales bacterium
CATGTTCAGTTTCCTGAAAAAGTCCAAGCAGCCGGCCAGCCGCGACATGGCCTACATCGCCGACGTGCGTGCGGCAATGGTGGTCGACTCGATGCCCGGCACCACCTGGACGCTCTATCTGATGGCGGGGGTCGTGATCGCGGCGATCAGCTGGGCCTCGATCGCGCGCGTCGACGAGATCACCCGTGCCGATGCGCGCGTGATTCCCGATGGCCGCGAACAGGTCATTGCCAGCCTCGAAGGCGGCATCCTGCGCGAGCTGCATGTGCGCGAAGGCATGCAGGTGACCGAAGGCCAGGAGCTGGCGCAGATCGACCCGACGCGTTTTGAAGCGCAGCAGAACGAAGGCCAGGCCAAGCGGCTGGCGATCAAGGGCACGATCGTGCGGCTGACCGCCGAAGCAAATGGCCGGCCGCTGCAGTTCCCAACCGACCTGAGCGCATCGCCGGCGATCGTCGACGGCGAGACCGATGCCTTCAACGCCCGCAAGCGCGCGCTCGATGAAGCGCTGAACACCAATGCACGCAACGTCGATCTGCTGATGAAGGAACTCGGTGTGTCGGAGGCCATGGCCTCGAAGGGCTTGATGTCCGAAGTCGAGGTGATGCGCCTGCGCCGCCAGGTCAACGACTTGCAACTGCAAAGCCGCGAGCGCATCAACAAATTCCGCCAGGACGCCAGCACCGACCTCGTTCGGGTCCAAACCGATTTGGCCCAGCTCGACGAGCAGCTCGCCGGCCGAGCCGATGTGTTGCGCCGCACCGTGCTGACCTCGCCGGTACGCGGCCTGGTGAAGAACATCCGCGCGGCCACGATCGGCGGCGTGATCGCGCCGGGCGCGCCGATCATGGAGATCGTGCCGATCAGCTCGCGCGTGCTGATCGAAGCGCGCGTGAAGCCGGCCGACATCGGCTTCGTGCGGGTTGGCCAAAAGGCCGAGATGAAGCTGGCGGCCTACGACTACACGACCTATGGCGGGCTGCACGGCAAGATCGAATACATCAGCCCCGATGCCCTGGGCGATGCCGACCGAGCGGCCTCGGCCGACGCCACCTATTACCGCGTGATGGTGCGAACCGAACGATCCACGCTGAAGGCCGGCACCAAATCACTGGCCATCCTGCCCGGCATGACCGGCGCGCTCGAAGTGCGCACCGGCGAGCGCTCGGTACTGAGCTTCATTCTGCGGCCGATGCTCAAATCGAAAGAGGCGTTCCGCGAGCGTTGAGGCGGCGCGTAGAAATTAGGTTATGTTTTCACCCGGCGGATTGAACGGCCACATTCATCCAAGTCAACCTCACGGTGCCGACCCAGCGCTCAAGGCCAGCCGGCAACCGGCCACGGCGGTTGCCCAAACGCTTCCACCAGATGGGCGATCAGTGCGCGCACCTTGGGCGTAACGTGCTGCCGGCTGGGGTACATCAGGTAGATGCCGAGTTCGGTCGAGCGGTAAGCCGGCAGCAATTCGACCAGGCGGCCCGACGCCAGGTGCGTGCCGACCATGAAGTCCGGCTGCAGCACGATGCCGAGCCCTTGCAATGCGGCCTCGCAGCAGGTGTCGCCACTGTTGGTGACCATGCGTGCAGATACTCTGGCGCTCACCGGGCCTTGCGGGCCGTCGAACATCCATTGGTCTCCGGTCGACAGCAGCGAGTACGCCAACACCGTGTGCGCGGACAGGTCGGCCGGGTGCGTCAGGCGAGGGTGATCGGCCAGATAACTTGGCGAGGCGCACAAGATCAGGCGCGTCGATGCCAGCTTGCGCGAGATCAGGGATGAATTCGGCAGGCTGGCGATCCGCACCGCAGCGTCGAAACCTTCATCGACCAGATCCACGATCCGGTCGGACAAGCTGATGTCGAGTGTCACGCGCGGGTGGCGTGCCAGGAACCGGGGCCATTGCGGCGCGAGATGAAGCAAGCCGAAACTGACAGGCCCGCTGACCTTCAATCGCCCGACCGCTTCTACGGCATGGGCGGTCATCTCGGATTCGGCTTCGTCGACCTTGCTCAACAGTTCCTGGCAGCGCGTGTGGAAGACCGCGCCTTCTTCGGTCAACGACAGCTTGCGCGTCGTGCGGTGCAGCAGGCGCACCCCGAGCCGCACCTCCAGCTCGCCAACCAGGCGCGATACCGCTGACTTCGACGACTGCAACGCCTCGGCGGCGGCCACGAAGCTGCCACGGTCGACCACGGCCACAAAGGCTTTCATCTCTTCAAACCGGTCCATGGGCTCAATTGTGCTGAATTCTGGGAGAGTCCCTCCAGGCCGCGGCTGTTTATCTTGCACAGCTCAACTTTTAGAGTCTTTCCATCGCGGCAATTCGCTGCGCCCACCAGAGATCATCGCAATGAACATCACCATCCTCGGCGCCGGCAACATGGGATCGGCATTCGTCAAGCAACTCACCCACGCAGGCCATCAAGTCAGCGTCGCAGCGCGTGACCTCGACAAGGCGGCCAAGCTCGCTGCCGCCTACCCTGGCGCCCGGGCCGTGCCGCTGTCCGGTTCAGCCGAAGGGGCGGACGCCGTCGTGATCGCCACCTCTTATGACGCCGCAGTGCAAGCGCTGCACAGCGCGGGCCTGCGGGATGGTCAGGTGGTGATCGATATCAGCAACCCGTTGACGGCCGACTACATGGGCCTGACGCTCGGCCACAGCACGTCGGCGGCCGAGGAAATCGCCAAGGCGGTGCCGCGGGCCAAGCTGGTGAAAGCGTTCAACACCGTTTTTGCGCAGGTGCTCAGCGAAGGGCCGGACTTTGGCAACGGCCAGACCGTCAGCGTCTATGTGGCAAGCGATAGCGACGCGGCGAAGCAGGCGGCCCGCCAGCTCGCCGAAGGCATCGGCTTCAAGGTCATCGACGCCGGTGGGCTCAAAAACGCGCGCTACCTGGAGCCGCTTGCTGGCTTGAACATTTATCTCGGCTATGGCGCAGGTCTCGGAACCTCGATTGCGCCGGCCTGGATTCACAAGGCCTGAGCCATCCCTGCCCCTCTGCTCACGCAAACCCCTTTCTACCGACCCACCCACCGACAAGGACACACCATGTACATCCGCACCTCCCTCATCGCCGCGCTGGCCGTGGCGCTCGGCTCCGCAACGCTTGGGGCTTTCGCGCAATCCACGGCCGAGAACCCCACCACGCCTGCACCAAAGCCTGAACGCCAGCCGCCCTGGGTCGAGAAAAACCTGAAGGTCTTCGATACGCTGGACTTCGAGGTTTTCAGCAACCAAAGGTGGGACCGTCTCCACGAGAGCCATGGCCGAGACATCGTCGTGACCTGGCCCGACGGCCACGAGACCTATGGCATCCATAAGCACATCGATGACTTGAAGGCGATGTTCGTGTTTGCGCCCGACATTTCGATCAAGTCGCACCCGATCCGTTTCGGCTCGGGCACCTGGACATCGGTGTCCGGCGTGATGACCGGCACCTTCACCCAGCCGATGCCGACACCCGATGGCAAGTTCATCGCACCGACCGGCAAGCGGTTTGCGATCGGCATGTCGACGGTTGCTCACTGGAAGAACGGCAGGATGGACCATGAATGGCTGTACTGGGACAATCAGGATTTCATGAACCAGCTGGGCCTGGGTAGCAAATAACTCGATATCTGCGCGGCATTTGAATGTCGATGCGCCCCGCCATGGCCCGGGCGCATCGGCTTTGGACGAGAAGCCCGGTGCCGTGCTGCACCTTGGCACGGCGATGGCCGGACAAGGAGCAGCCCAGCCCGGAAGCTGTGGACGCCGCTCGGGATGTGGCCGCCGTTGACGCGGCACCTTGGTGCGCACCACGCGGACCTGGCGTAGGAGACAAAACGATGAAGCGAAGTGAACTCTGGCAGGCAGCCTGGCTGCTGTCATGGCTGGTGGCGATGGGGGTGGTGCTGCGGCGACGCCTCGGCAGCTGCCAACCCAGCGTTGAACGCGGCCCGGCTGCCCGTCACCGCGGGCGCGGCGCAGCAGCGGCCAGCGATGGCCGTGTCGCCCGCTGCGAATTCGACGGTGATTTCAGGCAAGGCACGCTTCCAGGTGCTATCGCCGACCGTGATTCGAACCGAGTATTCCGAAGATGCACGCTTTCAGGATGGTGCAACCTTTAACGTGGTGGGACGCGACAACTTTGACAAGCCCAGCTTCACGTCTAACACCGTGGATGGCTGGTTGACGATTCAGACCTCTGACGTAACGCTGAAATACCAGGTGGGTTCCGGCCCTTTCCGCGCTGCCAACCTGACGGCACAGCTCAAATGGGCCGGTCAGGCTGTGACGGCTACGCCCTGGGCCCGCTCGCAATGCCCGGTGGGCGTGCGCTGCGAAGCAGAGAACAACAGCGCCGTTGGACTGAAGACCACCGACGACCACACCGGCTACACCGGCGAGGGGTTCGTCGCCGGCTTCGAACATGTGGGCGACACCTTGGCGGTGGAGCTCTTTGGGCCCAATGTGCTGGTCGCCCCAATCACCACCGCTGGCAATGTGGCGTGCACGCCGGTGTGGTTTCCGCCCGGCCAATGGACGGATTACTTCACCGGCAAGACGTACGCTGGCACCGGTACGCAAAATGTGTCGGCCGATCTGAACGCGATGCCGGTGTTCATCAAGGCCGGCAACTTCATCGTGACGCGTGACGACAACGTTGCCAACGATGTGCAGAACCCGCTGACGCACCGAAGGCAGCGGTGGGCATACCGTGACCATCGCCCCGGCGCAAGGCGGCTTCAACGGGCAGGTAACGCAGCATTCATGGAAGGTGGATTTTCTCAACGCAAGCAAGCCTGCTGCGGTGACCGTCAACGGCGTCACCCTGTCCGGCAGCGCCTGGTCGTATGACGCGAACCTGAGGTGTGTGCGCGTGCCGGTGCCTGCGCGTGGCGTCAATCAGACCACCACGGTCAGTTACCAGTGAGACCCGTGAGCTCGGCCGAGCTCGGAGCAGGTTGACAGACGCCATGCCCCCAAGCGATTGCCGCTGGAGGGCATGGGTTTCAGCCGGCGCGACGCTTGCAAGGCCGGGGTTCGCCCGGCGGATTCATTCCGCTCATTTGAAAGGTCATGCTTCGGCCTGGGTTGTTTCGAAGTAACCGCGTTGCCGCGGTGGCGTGCATCGAACCCAAGACCTCGAACCCATGGCATTGAACGACGCCTACAGCGCCAGCAATCGTTGTACGGCCCGCGGCCATGACATCTGGTTGATGACGACCGCGCGGGCGGCTTCGAATTCGACGGTGTAGCGCCAGGGCTGGGCGATGTGTTGTGCCATCGCGTGGATCAGGCTGTCCAGCCGGGGCTCACACAAGCGCGACGGCAGGATCGTCGGGATGCCGCTGTGGGTGCGCAGATCGCTGTCGATGCCGCTGGCGACCGCCGGTGGGCAGAAGTCATCGGTCGCGCCGCCGCGCGTCACGATCACCGGCGTGCCGCAGGCCAGCGCTTCCAGCACCGGCAGGTTGAAGCCTTCGGCGCGGTAAGGTGAGACATAAGCATCGGCCACGCCATACAGAAAGCGCAGGTCGTGCAGGCTGAGGTTGGCCGGCACCAGCGAGATGGCCTGCAAGGTGGTTTCCGGGAACAACGAAGCTTGGGCAGCGATCGCGTCGTTGAGCAACTCACGCACCGAGACGCCAAACAGGCCGGGTTGATCTTTGAGGATCAGACGCACGCGGCAACCGCGCTGGCGCAGCACCGCGAAGGCCTGCAACAACAGGTCGTGCCCCTTGTTCCACATCGCCGTGCCGACGTTCAGGAACACGAACTCATCGGGGGCGATCGCCATGCCGCGCCGGCCCTCGCTGCGCTCGTCAGCGGCGAGGGGGTGGAACAGGCTGCTGTCCACCCCATGCGGTACGACCTTGACGCGCTCCGGCGCGAAGCCCAGCTCGAGCAGCCGATCGCGCGACCAGCGGCTGGGCGTGACGACGAGATCGCCATCGCCGGTGAAGCGGGCCGGCTCGCTGACGCCGTCTTTGAAGTCCGATGCACTGAGGCCGAATTCGGTGACGACGAAGGTGAAAGTCTGCCGGCCTGGCCGACGGGTCGGCGCCTGCAGCGGCGTGGCAATGCGGTACACGGTATTGATGGCTTGCCCGGTATCGCCGCCAGGTGGGCCCGGCGGCTCGCCCAGCGCATCGATGCACGCTTGCTGATCGGCGCTGAAGCCGGCCGCATGCGTGTCGGTGCGCCAATGCGCATGCAGCAGCGGCACATCGCGGTGATACAGCCGCAGGCCCGGCAGCAGCCGCAGCGCGAGGATCTGGTGTTGGTTGACCAGCGCCAGCGAATGGTTCACGCCGCGCCAGCCTTCGATCAGCCAATGTCTCATCGCGCCAGTAGACCGCATGTCTCGGCAAAGGCTGGCCGAGGGCGCCGACAAGATCGCGTCGGTCGAGGGGCTGCCATGCCCGGCCGAGTGGCCCTCAGGCGCCGCAGGCCGGTTGCCAGCGGAGATTGGCAGTGGATGTTGTCAAGGATGTTGTCAGTGAAGGGGGCCAGGCCCGAGCTCAGGGATTTGCCAAAGAATTGGCAGGTTTTTTGCCCTGCTTTTCGGGCTTCAGTTCTGGTGGCTTCGCGGTGTACTGGCGGGCCTGTGCCACATCGGAATTTGCTGGAGCCCGTCCCCATGAACAACAAGCCGCCCCGTCTGCTGCGCCTGTGCGCGATGCTGATGGCTGCCTGTCTGGCGATGCCTGCGATGGCGCGCTGCATCGATGAAGACAACCTCGAACTGAAGGTGGGCGATCAGGCCCATGGCGCGCAGAGTGAGGCCGACGCGGCTCGCCGTGAATTGCAGGGGATGGTCGGCGAGGCGCTGCGCCGCAGCCATGCCATTGGCGCTGCCAAGCTGCTGGCCGAGGCCGCTGCCATCGATGTCAACGAGGCCCGCTCCGGCCGGCTGCCGCAGGTCTCGATCAACGGCGGCTTCAACGCGCTGGAGTCGCGCGTCAACGGCATCGAAGAAAGCCGCGGCAAGCAAGGCCGTGTGGGCTTGAACGTGACCGCGCCGCTCTACGACGGCGGGCGCACCAATGATCTGACCGACTGGCGCAAGAGCCTGGCCGAGGCAGCGCGCCTGGGTGAAGTTAGCACGCAGGAGCAGGTTGCCTTGCAGACGGTGTCGCTTGCGATCGAGCGCAGCCGTTATCGCCTGCAGGTGCAGGTGTATCAGCAGTATTCGCGCAAGATGAGTTGTCTGGTCGAGGCGCTGGAAACCATCGTGCGTGCCGACAAGGGCCGCACCAGCGAATTGGTGCAGGCGCAGAAGAATCTGCAGCAGGCCGAGATCTCGCAGAGCCAGACGCTGTCGATGGTGCGGCAGATCGAGATCCGCCTGCGCCGCTTTGTGGGCGATGGCCTACCGCCTACGCATGGCCTATCGGCCGTGCTGCTGGCGGTGCCGGCCCTGCCCGAGGTCTTGGCTCAGGCCGATAACGCGACCGAGATCGCTCAGCTGGCAGCGCAGGCCGATGCGGCCGACGCTTATTCACGCTCGATCCGCGCGCTGCAAAAGCCGCAGGTCAACCTTGTCATCAGCGGCAACCGCACCTCGGGCGCGGGCGACTCGGCCGTCTATAGCGCCGGTGTCAACGTCAACATGCCGCTGTACAACGCCAGCACTGGCTATGCGATCGAATCGTCGCGCAAGCGGGCCGAGGCGACGCGCCTGCAACGCGCCGATGCACTGGAAAGCCGGCGCTTTCGCATTGCCGAAGTGCATGAACAGTCGCTATCGTCATTCGACCGCGCGCGCCGCGTGGTCGATGTGCTGCGCGACAGCGACCGCGTTCGCAACTTCACCCTGCAGCAATGGCAGCAACTGGGCCGCCGCTCGTTGTTTGATGTGATGGCTTCAGAAGGTGATCACTACGGCCTGCGCGTGGCTTATGTCAACGCGTTGTACGACGGCGAGCAATCCAATGCGCTGCTATGGTCGCTCGGCTCGGGCGTGCTAGCCCAGTTGAAGTAACTCAGCCGGGCCGAACCCACGCATGCAGATCGCCATCACGTCCATCCAGCGCAACCGAGGTCCGTGGATCGTCGAGTGGCTGGCGTTTCATTTGTTGAAGGGCTTCAACCGCTTCTTCATCTATTGCCACAAGACCGATGACGGCATGACCGAGACGCTGCTGAAGCTGGCGCGCGTGTACCCGATCTCGGTGCACCGCATCGACATCGATGACCGGCCGCAGATCGCTGCCTACCAGCATGCCTGGGCCAGCTTTCGCAACGAGGTCGATTGGATGGCCTTCATCGACGGCGACGAATTCCTGCACCCGACCCGCCATGCGCAGATCGGCGAGG
>CAHJWV010000302.1 GCA_903643055.1 Burkholderiales bacterium
CGGCGTGGTCAAGAACATCACCGAATACGGTGCGTTCGTCGACCTCGGCGGCATCGACGGCCTGCTGCACATCACCGACATGGCATGGCGCCGTGTCCGTCACCCGAGCGAAGTCGTTCAGGTCGGACAAGAACTGCAAGCCAAGGTCTTGAAGTTCGATGCCGAGAAGAACCGCGTCTCGCTGGGCATCAAGCAACTGGGCGACGACCCATGGCATGGCGTTTCGCGCCGCTACCCGAACAGCACCCGCCTGTTCGGCAAGATCACGAATATCGCCGACTACGGCGCGTTTGTTGAAATCGAGCCGGGCATCGAAGGTCTGGTGCACGTGTCCGAAATGGACTGGACCAACAAGAACGTGGCTCCGAACAAGATCGTCTCGCTGGGCGATGAAGTCGAAGTCATGGTCCTCGAGATCGACGAAGACAAGCGCCGCATCAGCCTGGGCATGAAGCAGTGCAAGGCCAACCCGTGGGAAGAGTTCTCGGGCACCGTGCAACGTGGCGACAAGGTCAAGGGCCCCGTCAAGTCGATCACCGACTTCGGCGTGTTCATCGGCCTGTCGGCTGGCATCGATGGCCTGGTTCACCTGTCGGACCTCAGCTGGAACGAGCCGGGCGAAGCTGCTGTTCGCAACTACAAGAAGGGCCAGGAAGTCGAAGCCGTCGTGCTGGCCGTTGACGTGGAACGCGAACGCATCTCGCTGGGCATCAAGCAGCTCGACTCCGATCCGTTCACCGCCTACAGCTCGGTCAATGACCGTGGCCAGACGGTGACTGGCAAGGTCAAGACGGTGGACGCTCGTGGCGCTGAAATCCAGCTCAACGAAGACGTGACCGGCTACCTGCGCGCATCGGAAATCAGCCGTGACCGCGTCGAAGACGCACGCAACGTGCTGAAGGAAGGCGACGAAGTCAACGCCGTGATCATCAACGTCGACCGCAAGACGCGTTCGATCCAGTTGTCGATCAAGGCCAAAGACAACGCCGACCAGCAAGAAGCGATGCAGCGCCTGTCGCAAACTTCCGAGCGTGAAAACGCCGGCACGACCAGCCTGGGCGCTTTGCTGCGCGCCAAGCTGGACAACCAGAACAACGGCTGATCGCTGTTCTGACCACCGGACCGCGGAACTGGCTCGATGACGACCCGCTCCGATCTCGTCGCCCAGTTGGCTGAGCAATTCAGCCAGCTGACGCACCGTGACACGGAGTTTGCGGTCAAGACCATCCTCGATGCGATGTCCGACGCGTTAGCGCGTGGGCACCGCATCGAAATCCGCGGTTTCGGCAGCTTCTCGATCAACCGCCGCCCGCCGCGCATGGGGCGCAATCCCCGCTCCGGTGAGCAGGTGGTGATTCCCGAGAAGCTGGTTCCTCATTTCAAACCCGGCAAGGCCCTGCGCGAAGCGGTCGATGCCCAGATTCCCGTGGACGATGAACCGGCGCTGGCCGCACCTCGGTCGAGCCCCGCGAACACCGATTCCAGCGAAAACTGAGCCCTGACGGCTCGGCCAACTCCGGTGCATTGCCGGTGGTTTCAGCGCAATCGCTTTTCCAATCGCTTGTTCGTTTATCTGCAACGCTTTCGCATTCGAATAAATGGCGGTGGTGTTTACTGCGCCCACGCTGCTGCGCTGCCCTTTCGTTTTTCGGCCCTGGCTGCGGCCGTTGCCAACTCGTCTCGATGGGTGACCTCGGTTTTCCAATCAACAGGAGCTAACCGATCATCAACGCGCATGACTTCGTTATGATGTCTCGTCAAGCCGACCCGGCTCCAAAGCTCGGCCTATGCGCGCCGAGCTTTGCCATTCCCTACCCCAGGCAAGCCCGGTGACAGCACCTAGAATCCGAGGTGATGCGAATCCTCCTCTGGCTCCTGCGAGCCGCCCTCTTTTTCACGCTGTTTGCGTTCGCGCTGAACAACCAGCACGAAGCGGGCATCAAGTGGTTCTTTAACCAGGAATGGCGCGCGCCGATGGTGTTCATCGTGCTTGCGGCCTTCGGTGCCGGCTGTGCCTTTGGCGTGTTCGCGATGGTGCCCAGCTGGTGGCAGCACAGGCGCGTAGCTCAGCGCCATCGCGCAGCCAAGGTACCCGCGGAAGCCACCTCCGAACCCCGCGCCGACCTCCCTGCCGAGCTCGACCCACACCTGCCCCGCCATGAACTTTGATTTGCAGTGGCTGCTGATGGGCCTGCCGGTGGCGTTCGCGCTCGGCTGGCTCGGCTCCCGGCTCGACCTTCGCCAATGGAAGCGCGAACAACACGACTCGCCAAAAGCCTACTTCAAGGGCCTGAACCTGCTGCTGAACGAGCAACAAGACAAGGCCATCGACGCCTTCATCGAAGCCGTCCAGCACGACCCCGACACCTCCGACCTGCACTTTGCGCTGGGCAACCTGTTTCGCCGCCGCGGCGAATACGAGCGGGCGGTGCGGGTGCATCAGCATCTGGTGAACCGGGCCGACCTGCCCCGCACCGAGCGCGACCGTGCCCAGCATGCGCTGGCGCAAGACTTCATGAAAGCCGGCCTGTTCGATCGTGCCCAGGACGCTTATGGCGCGCTCGAAGGCACCTTGTTCGACACCGATGCCCGCCTCGCGTTGCTGACGCTCCACGAGCGCTCGCGCGACTGGGCCGATGCCGTGACCGTTGCGCAAAAGCTCGAACTCAGCGGCACCGGCTCCTTCTCGTCGCGCATTGCCCACTACTGGTGTGAGATCGCGCTGGAGGCCGATGCCAAGCAACAGCCCGAGCGCGCCGCCGAAGCGCTGGCCCATGCGCGCACCGCCTCGCCGGTTGCAGCGCGGCCGCTGGTGCTCCAAGGCCAGCGCGCGCACGCCCGGGGCGAACATGCACAGGCCCTGGCGGCCTGGGGCGAATTGCTCGCAGCGCATCCGGCGGCCTTCAATCTGGTGGCCGGCGACTACGCGGCCAGCGCGTTGGCCGCGGGCGAGGTCGGCTCGGCGCTGGACCGTCTACAGTCGCTCTACCGGCGCACGCCCAGCATGGACCTGCTGTCGGCGATCGCCAAACTGGCCCCGGATGCGCAAGCTCAGCGCCAGCGCTTGTTGGCCCATCTGCAAGAGCAGCCCATTCTGTCGGCCGCCCAGGAACTGCTGAGGCTGAGTGCCGATGGCGGCGCCGAGCTCAGCGCAGTCGAAACACAGGCGCTGCGCACGGCGGTCGGCCGATCGGCCAAGCCGCTGCAGCGCTATCGATGTGCCGCCTGCGGCTTCGAAGCGCAACACTATTTCTGGCAATGCCCCGGCTGTTTGAGCTGGGACAGCTATCCGCCCCAACGGCTGGAGGACTTGTGATGAACACGCCTAACGTCACCCGCGAGCGGCTGGCCGAATCGAGCGTGCTGGTGGTGGGAGATGCGATGCTCGATCGCTACTGGTTCGGCGCCGTCGATCGTATTTCGCCGGAAGCGCCGGTGCCGGTGGTGCGCATCAACCGCGAGGAAGAACGGCTCGGCGGTGCGGCCAACGTGGCCCTCAACGTCAAGACGCTGGGTGCGCAAGCGACCTTGCTGACCGTCGTCGGCCAAGACGAGCCGGCCCGCAAGCTGCAGCAGTTGCTGGAGCTGCAGGGCGTCAACACCTTGCTGGGCCACGACCCGCAGCTCTACACCATCGTCAAGCTGCGCGTGATCGGACGCTCGCAGCAATTGATCCGGATCGACTTCGAGAACACGCCCGACCACGAGGTGCTGGCGCACATGCTGGATGACTTCGAGCAGGCGCTGCCCAAGCATGGCGCCGTGCTGTTTTCCGATTACGGCAAGGGCGGCCTTGAGCGCATCCCGCGCATGATCGAGATGGCGCGGGCTGCCGGCAAGCCGGTGCTAGTCGACCCGAAAGGCAGTGACTACAGCCGCTATGCCGGCGCCACCGTGATCACACCGAACCGCGCCGAGCTGGCACAGGTGATCGGCAGTTGGAGCAGCGAAGCGCAGTTGCAGGATCGCGCCCAAGGCCTGCGCGAGCGCCTGGGCCTCGACGGCCTGCTGCTGACGCGCTCGGAAGAAGGCATGACGCTGTTTGATGCGGCGGGGCAGGCCAGCGTGCCGGCGCATGCACGCGAAGTGTTCGACGTCACCGGTGCCGGCGATACCGTGATCGCCACCTTGGCGGCAATGCTCGCCTGCGGGCTCGGCCTGCGCGACGCGATGCCGATTGCCAACCGCGCCGGCTCGATCGTCGTCGGCAAGTTCGGCACCGCCACCGTCAGCCACGACGAGCTGTTCGCCTGACCCGTCCCGCCCTTCTCTTTCAACCTTGGCCGGCCCAGAAGCAGACGCCGGCAACCACAGGATCTCAGCACATGAAAGTCGTCGTCACCGGCGCTGCCGGCATGATCGGCAGCAACCTTGTTCACGGGCTCAACGCCATCGGTCTGGATGACGTGATCGCCGTCGACGACCTGACCGATGGCCCGAAGTACCGCAACCTGCTCGGCGCAAAGATCAGCGACTACTTCGACAAGAGCGAGTTCTACAGCCGCTTCGCACGCGGCGAGTTCGGCCACATCGACGCGGTGCTTCATCAGGGTGCCTGCTCCGACACGATGGAGCACAACGGCCGCTACATGCTCGACACCAACTACCGCTGCTCGAAAGACCTGCTCGATGCCTGCCAGGCCCAGGGCACGCGCCTGCTCTATGCCTCTTCGGCGGCCACCTATGGCAGCAGCGACACCTTTCGCGAAGAACCTGCCTTCGAACAGCCGCTGAACGTCTACGGTTACTCCAAGCTGCTGTTCGACAACGTCGTGCGCCGCGTGCTGCCCGGTGCCACAACGCAGATCGCCGGCTTTCGCTACTTCAACGTCTACGGCCCGCGCGAGCAGCACAAGGCGCGCATGGCCTCGGTTGCGTTCCACAACTTCAACCAGTACCGCGACACCGGCAAGGTCAAGCTGTTCGGTGAATACGGCGGCTACCCGGCAGGCGGCCAGCTGCGTGACTTCATTTCGGTCGATGACGTGGTTGCGGTCAACGTCTGGTTCCTGCAGAACCCCGACAAGAGCGGCATCTTCAATCTCGGCACCGGCCGCGCCCAGCCTTTCAATGACGTAGCGGCTGCGGTCGTGAATGCGGCGCGCGCCGCGAAAGGCGAAGCCGCCCTGACGCTGGCCGATCTCGTGAAGCAAGGCGACATCGAATACATCGGCTTCCCCGACGCGCTGGTCGGCAAATACCAGTGCTACACGCAAGCCGACCTGACCCGCCTGCGCGCCATCGGCTGCGATCACGCGTTCGTCGACGTCACCGCTGGCGTGTCGCGTTATGTCGGCTGGTTGGCCGAGCAAAAAACCTGACACCCCCGACCGTACGCCCCGATGGGTCGGCCCTCCTCCGAGGGCTCACAAACCGGGCGCCGATCGCTACAGTTTCTCCCAGAGGTTGCGGGTGGTCTGCACCTCGGTCCAGGCAGACAAGGGAGTCAATGCCATGTTCAAGAAACTGTTGTGTGTATTTGCCATGTGGTTCGCCACCGCCGCTGCCTGGGCGGCAGTCGATGTCAACAAAGCCGATCAGGCTGCGCTCGAATCCGTGAAGGGCATCGGCCCGAAGGTGTCGACGCGCATCCTCGACGAGCGCAAGAAGAGCCAGTTCAAGGACTGGTCGGATTTGATGAGCCGCGTGAAGGGCATCAAGAGCGGCGCAGCCACGCGGCTGTCGCACGAAGGCCTGACGGTGAACGGCACCAGCTTTGAAACGGCCGATGGTGGCGCGAAGAAGCCTGTCAAGAAGTAAGGCCCAGGCCCACGCGCCGCGTCCCAAGCCATCGGAGGCGTGGACCGGCGCGGGGCCGGCCTGGCATCAAGGTAAGCCCCATCGAAAGCAACGACGCTGGATGCCTGCGGGCCGGCAAGCCAGGCAACGACTCCCGTTGCGCTCGCGAACGCTAAGCAGCACCCCATCCCCGCCTCACGCGCGGCAGCTCCTCCGTGCAGCACCGTCCATTCACCCCAGGCCGTCCCACCCCGCATCGCTGATGTGCCGCGCATAGACCGCGAGCACGATGCGCTCGGAGTGCACCAGGTAGTTGTTCAGCGCGGCCGCAGCTTTCTCATACTCGCCCGCCTCGGCCAGCGTCAGGATGTTGAGGTTCATGTCCACGTAGGGCGCATGCAGGAATTCAGCGTCTTGCAGCAGCCCGAAGGCCAGCCGCAGTTCGGCCAGCATCGGCGCGAACATCTGGTCGAGGCGCTCGCTGTCGGCCAGCTCGACGATCGCCATGTGGAAGGCCATGTTGGCGGTGCCTACGCCAGGCCAGTCGCTGGCGCTTCGAAAGCGCAAAGCCTCCTCTACCGCGTCACGCATCTTCTTCTGGGCCGGATGGCGCGGGTAAGCCTGTGCGAGCGCCTGGCATTCGATCAGCCGGCGCACGCGGTAGATGTCGATGATTGACGCCATGCCGGGCACTGCCACGAAGACGCCCCGATTCGGCGCGTGTTTGACCAGCCCCTCTTTCGTCAGCACGCGGAACACCTCGCGCAAAGTGTTGCGTGAGATGCCGAGGCTGTCGCTCAACGCCTGTTCGGACAGGCGCTGTCCAGGCGAAAACTCGCCACGGGTGATCTTCAGGCGCAGCTGTTCGGCCATCCGCTCGCTGAGGGCCTGTGCGGTGGGGGGACGTGAGGTGTCTGGGGTCATGTTCAAGGTTCGCAAGGCAGCGGTTTTAGCAGAGCTTGCCGCCCTCACGGCCCCGATCACTCAACAATAAACGGGTTATCACCTAGCGACTGGCACATGTTTTGCTATAAATTTTTGGCTGATTGTTGAACAATCTATATTTATCGCTCAACTAAATTCGCACTTCGTTGAGCTAACTTCATCCCGAAACTGGAGTGCCGCCGTGTCCCACGCCATCAACTTATGGCCCCTGCTGGGGGTCGCGGTCATCATCGCGGGCTTCGTCCTGCGCTTCCACCCGATGCTGGTCGTCACCGTGACGGCCCTCGTGACGGCCCTGGCCGCGGGTTTCCCAATTGACAAGATCCTCGCAACGATCGGCACCGGCTTCATCAAGACGCGCAACCTGCCGCTGATCATCCTGTTGCCGCTCGCGGTGATCGGCCTGCTGGAGCGCCATGGCCTGCGCCTGCATGCGCAGAACTGGATCCGCACGATTCAGTCGGCCACCGTGGGCCGCTTGTTGATGGCCTACCTGGGTGCCCGGCAGCTCACTGCCGCCATTGGCCTCACCAGCCTGGGCGGGCACCCGCAGATGGTGCGGCCGCTGCTGGCGCCGATGGTCGAAGGCGCGGCCGAGGCCCGCCACGGCAAACTCAGTGACGCCATGCGGTTCAAGCTGCGCGCCCACGCCGCCGCCGCCGACAACATCGGCCTGTTTTTCGGCGAAGACATCTTCGTGGCCTTTGGTGCGATCGTGCTGATGACCACCCTCCTGCATGAAGCAGGCATCGACGTCGAGCCGATCCACGTGGCGCTCTGGGGCATCCCGACCGCCGTTTGCGCCTTCGGCATCCATGCCTGGCGCCTGCACCGGCTCGACACGATGCTGGCACGCGAGCTCGGCCACGCCGCAGAAACTAACGATACCGATGCACGCAATAAAGAGGTGCAGGCATGACGCTCACGATCACCCATCTCTACGATTTGGTGGGCACGATCCTGGCCGTCACCGCGCTGATGACGCTGCGCGACCGTCAGCACCCCAAGCGCTACACGAGCGCCTTCTTCTGGGGCTTGTATGCGCTCGTGTTCCTCATCGGTGACAGCCTGCCGCCCGAGTGGGTCGGCGCGGGCGTGGTCGTCATGGCGCTGACCGCCGCCTTTGGCGGCGTCGGTGCCGGCCGGCATGAGCCGCGCACGCTGGTGCAGTACGCCGACAGCGTGAAGCGCCTGGGCAACCGGCTCTTCGTGCCGGCACTGGCGATTCCGGTGGTCACGATGCTGGGCACGCTCTCAGCAAAGTCTCTGAACTTCGGCGGCACGCCGCTGCTCGATCCAAAGAACACCACGCTGGTGAGCCTGGGCATCGGCTGCGTCGTGGCCCTGGCCATCGCCTGCGCGATCACGAAGGAGACGCCGGTGCAAGGCCTGCGCGAGTCGCGCCGCCTGACCGATGCGCTCGGCTGGGCGCTGGTGCTGCCTCAGATGCTCGGCATGCTGGGCCTGGTGTTCTCCGATGCCGGCGTGGGCAAGGCGGTGGCTCATGTCACTACGAGCTACATCAACATGGACGTGCGGTTCCTCGCGGCGACGGTCTACGTGGTGGGCATGGCGCTCTTCACCGTCATCATGGGCAACGGCTTCGCGGCCTTCCCGGTGATGGCCGGTGGCGTGGGCGTGCCGGTGCTGCTCGGCACCTACCACGGCGACCCGGCGGTGATGGCCTCGATCGGCATGCTGTCGGGCTATTGCGGCACGCTGCTCACGCCGATGGCTGCCAACTTCAACATCGTGCCCGCCGCGCTGCTGGAGTTGCCCGACAAGAACGCGGTGATCCGCGCGCAGGTGCCGACCGCGCTGGCGGTGCTGGCCTGCAACGTGGTGCTGTTGAACGTTCTGATGTTCCGCTGAGAGCCTGCCCGTATGAACACGATGAAGATCGATCTGAACAGTGATTTGGGCGAGAGCCTCGGCGCATGGCGCATGGGCGACGATGCGGCGATGCTCGACATCGTCAGCAGCGCCAACGTGGCCTGCGGCTTTCATGCGGGCGATGCGGCCGGCATCCTGCACACCTTGCGCGGCGCCGCTGCGCGAGGCGTGGTGGTCGGCGCGCATGTGGCCTATCCCGACTTGGCAGGCTTCGGCCGCCGCCCCATGGACCTGGCCAGCGCCGAGCTGCAGGCCGATGTGATCTACCAGATCGGCGCGCTGCGCGGGCTGGCGGCCGCCGCCGGCACCACGGTGCGCTACGTCAAGCCGCATGGCGCGCTCTACAACACCATCGCATACGACGAGCGGCAAGCACGCGACGTGATCGCCGCCCTACTGGCAATCGATCCGTCGCTGGTGCTGGTCGGTCTGGCCGGCTCGCCCTTGCTCGGCTGGGCCCGGGCCAGTGGCCTGCGCACGGTGGCCGAAGCCTTCGCCGACCGCGCCTACACCGCCGCAGGTACGCTGGTATCGCGCCGCGAGCCAGGCGCCGTGCTGCACGACGCACAGCAGGTGGCCGAACGCATGCTGAGGCTGGTCACCGAAGGCATGGTGACCGCGATCGACGGCAGCGAGGTCGCGATCCAGGCCGATTCGATCTGCGTGCATGGCGACAGCCCCGGCGCGGTCGAGATGGCGAGGCAGGTACGCGACCAGCTGCAAGGCCGGGGCGTGACGATCCAGTCGTTCATCGCGTCGGGCATACAAGACACTGCACAAGACACCGGAAAGAGCGTCGAGCTAGGCGTCAGGCAGGAGGCCAGGTGATGCGCTTCTTGTCCGCCAGCCTCGATGCGTTGCTGGTCGAGCTCGACGACCTGCCGACCACCCTCGCGCTGTTCGATGCGCTGCAGGCCGAGCCGCTTGCGGGTGTCGAAGACATCGTGCCTGCAGCGCGCACGCTGCTGATCCGCCATCGGCCCCACACGGTGTCGCGCGAGCAACTCATCGCGCACATCGCCGCGCGCAAGCTCGGTACCCGGGCCGATCGATCGCCGACGCTGATCGAGATTCCCGTGGACTACCAGGGCGAAGACCTCGACGAGGTGGCCGAGCGGCTGGGCCTCTCACGCGATGAGCTGATCCGCCGCCACACCGCCTGCGAATACACCGTGGCCTTTACCGGCTTCGCGCCGGGCTTCGCCTACCTCAGCGGCGGCGACCCGGGCCTGAACGTGCCACGCCGCCCCACCCCGCGCACCCGCATTCCGGCCGGTGCCGTCGGGCTGGCCGGCCCCTTCAGCGGCATTTACCCGCAGGCCAGCCCAGGTGGCTGGCAGATCATCGGCATCACATCCACGCGCATGTGGGACCTGAGCCGTCCGGTACCTGCCTTGCTGCAACCGGGCTTCAGGGTGCACTTCGTCGATACCGGGAACTGGCGTGGGATGAGCGTCAATCGCGGCGTTGGACAGCCGCTCATGGATGACGCGTCCATGGATCCACAAGTCTCAACGCAAGCCACCCAAGCCTCGACCACCGAACCCGCAGCGGCGCCCGTCTCAGAGCAAGCAGCATCCTCCGCCCGCCCGGCGATGTCGGATCAGGTCACCCCTGCCGCCACCACGCCCGCGCTGCTCGTGCACCACACCGGCCCTCAGGCTCTGTTCCAGGACCTCGGCCGACACGGCCACGCCAGCCAGGGCGTCTCTGCTTCCGGCGCGATGGACAAAGGCGCCTTGCGCTCGGCCAACCGGCTCGTCGGCAACGCGCCGGACACCGCCTGCATCGAGATTGCCGGGGGCGGCTTTGAGATCGAGGCAGGAGGCGACAGCGTCGTAGTCGTCACCGGGGCTGACGCCACGATCCAGCTGACAACCACCCATGGCTCGCGCCGCAGCCTGCCCAGCCACCAGGCATTTGCGCTGTGCCATGGCGACCGCCTTTCGCTCGCCGAGCCACGCGCCGGCTTGCGCAGCTACCTCGCTGTCCGCGGTGGCTTTGAGGTAGCGCCAGTGCTCGGCAGCTGCTCGAGCGACACGCTGGCGCAGATCGGCCCGCCCGCCATCACCGCCGGCGACCGGCTGCCGATCCGCCCGGTGACGCATGGTGCTGTTGTCGGCGAACCCGAAGCCCCCTCACCAGCCCTGCCCAGCGCCCACGAGACCGTCACCCTCGATGTGGTGATGGGCCCGCGCACCGACTGGTTCACCGCCGAGGCGGTGGCGCGGCTGTCGAGCCAGTCCTGGACGGTCACGCCGCAGTCCAACCGCATCGGCCTGCGGCTGCACGGCGAACAGGCGCTGGCCCGCATCAACACCGCGGAGCTGCCCAGCGAAGGCACGGTGATCGGCGCGATCCAAGTGCCCCCGAATGGCCAGCCGGTGCTGTTCCTGGCCGACCACCCGTTGACCGGCGGCTATCCGGTGATCGGCTCGGTGGCACCCCATCACCTGGCGCTGGCCGGCCAGCTCCCCGTCGGGGCCTGCGTCCGCTTTCGAGCGATCCAGCCCTTCTTCGCCCACAGCACATGAAACACCCATGAAAAAAGTTCTGATTGCCAACCGCGGCGAAATCGCCGTCCGCATCGTGCGCGCCTGTGCCGATTACGGCGTCGGCTCGGTCGCGGTGTATGCCGATGCCGACATCGACGCGCTGCACGCCCGCATGGCCGACGAGGCCTACGGCCTGGACGGCCAGCGCCCCGCCGACACCTACCTGAACATCGACAAGCTGCTGACGGTCGCGGCCCGCAGTGGCGCTGACGCGGTGCACCCCGGCTATGGCTTCTTATCCGAGAACGCCGGCTTCTCCCGCGCCGTGATCGCGGCAGGTCTGACCTGGATCGGCCCGCCGCCGTCGGCCATCGAAGCCCTGGGCGACAAGGTGCGGGCGCGCCAGATTGCGCTCGAGGTCGGCGCACCGCTGGTGGCAGGCACGCCCGGGCCGGTCACCGATGCGAGCGAGGTCCTGGCCTTTGCCGAACAGCACGGCCTGCCGATTGCCATCAAGGCCGCCTTTGGCGGCGGTGGGCGTGGCCTGAAGGTCGCGTGGCGCATGGACGAAGTCGCCGAGTTGTACGAGTCGGCCGTGCGCGAAGCCATCACCGCCTTCGGCCGCGGCGAGTGCTTCGTCGAACAGTTCCTCGACCGCCCCCGCCATGTCGAAGCTCAGGTGATTGCCGACACGCATGGGCGCGTGGTGGTGCTGGGCACGCGCGACTGCTCGCTGCAGCGGCGCAACCAGAAGCTGGTGGAAGAGGCGCCGGCGCCGTTTTTATCTAACGCGCAGCGAGAGCGCATCCACCAGGCCGCCCGCGATGTGTGCGCGAGGGCTGGCTACGTCGGCGCGGGCACGGTCGAGTTCCTGCTGAGCCCTTCGGGCACGATCTCCTTCCTGGAGGTCAACACCCGCCTGCAGGTCGAACATCCGGTGACGGAGGAGACCACCGGCGTCGACCTGGTGGTCGAGCAGTTGCGCGTGGCCGATGGCCTGCCGCTGTCGATCAACGAAACCCCGACGCCCCGCGGCCATGCCTTCGAGTTCCGCATCAACGCGGAAGACGTCGGCCGCGGCTTTCTGCCCGGGCCGGGGCCAGTGCATGTGTTCGAGGCGCCGTCCGGCCCCGGCGTTAGGGTGGACTCGGGCGTGTGCGCGGGCTCGGTGGTGCCCGGCCACTTCGACTCGCTGATGGCCAAGCTGATTGTCAGCGGCGCCACACGCGCGCAGGCGATCGCCCGTGCGCGGCGCGCCTTGCGCGAGTTCCGCATCGAAGGCCTGCCCTCGGTGCTGCCCTTCCACCGCGCAGTGATGGACCACGCCGACTTCACCGCGTCCGACACCTTCAAGGTGCACACGCGCTGGATCGAGACCGAGTTCGCCAACACGCTGGCCGCGGCCGCCCGGCCCGAGCCGCTGGGCGATTTGTCACTGACGCGTTCGGTGATCGAGATCGACGGCCGGCGCGTGCGACTCGGCCTACCGCCGCAGCTGCTGCGTGGTGGACCTGGGGGCGAGCCGACGGCGGCAGCCGCTCAAGGAACCCAGGCTGCGGCGCCCAAAGCCACAGACCTCACCACGGTCGCGGCCCCGATCTCCGGCAGCCTGCAATCCTGGAAGGTCGCCGATGGCGACACCGTGGCCGCCGGCGACACCCTCGCGACGATGGAGGCCATGAAGATGGAAATGCAGGTGGCAGCCCACCGCGCCGGGCGCATCACGCTGAAGGCAGCTGCCGGCGCCTATGTGCTGATGGGCACGGCCATCGCCGACATCGGCTGAACAGGCTGAGGGCCGCGGCACCGCACACGATGCCAAGGACTCAGCTTGCGCTTTGACCCGCCATCGCGCTGCCGCCCCAGCGGAAGAAGGCCAGCACCTCGTCGCGGCGGGCCAGGGTGTCCGACACCCCCAAGGCCACCAGCTCGCGCGTGTATGGCGCCTCAAAGAGCAGGTAGCTCGCAAGCGCCGAGCCTCGCGTGTCGGTGCCCTTGCCGCTGACACCGACACCGCGCAACAAGGCGCGCACGGGCGGCGGCAGGCTGACCACATGCCGGGCCGCCAGGTCATCCAGGCGCAATGTCGGCGCGATCACCAGCACCTCGATCGGTCGCAGGTTTGTCTGCGCCAACGCCTCGGGGGGCAGCAACGACAAGGTGTGATTGACACGCTGCAGCCGCTCGACATCCACCGCCAGCGCATCGAGAAAGATGTTCGACAGCGCGTGGCCCGCGATCTGCGCGAAGTTCGGGTAGCCGTTGTTGACGCGGCGCCGCCCCGGCGGCTCGTGCATGCGGCCGGCACCGATCACGAGAATGCGGTTCGCGCCCAGGTGCACCGCCGGAGAAATTGGGGCCGACTGCCGCATCGAACCGTCGCCGAAATACTCCAGCTCGCCTTCGAAGGGCAAGGGCACCGGCGGAAACACGAACGGGATCGCCGCCGAGGCCAGCAGGTGCGGCACCGTCAGCGTGTCACGCACCGCCACGCGCTGCGAGCGGTTCCAGGGTTGGATTTCCTGCACCGCGTCGTAGAAGGTGACGTGGGTGCCGGAGCTGTAGCTCGAGGCCGTGACCGCCAGTGCCTGCAGGTGGCCACCGCGCATCACCTGCGGCAGCCGGTCCAGCGACACCATGCGCTGCAGCAGCGTTTCGAGCGGCGAGTTGTCGAGCAGCGAACGCTGCCGGGCGCGACGCCAACGGGCGATCACCCAGCCGAGCGACATCATCGTGAGCCAGCTGGCGCCGGTGCGGATCACGCCGATCGCATCGCTGCGGTACACCTGCTCGGCGCGGAAGTTCTCCCAGACCTCGGCGAGCGAGGCAACGGCCGCATCGAAGTCATCGCAATGGCCGGCCAGTGCGGCGGCATTGAGGGCACCCGCCGAGGTGCCCGCAATCACCGGAAAGGGGTTGCTGCGATCGCTTGGTGCGGCCTCACGCCGGATCTGGGCAATCGCCTTCAGAACGCCCACCTGATAA
>CAHJWV010000303.1 GCA_903643055.1 Burkholderiales bacterium
AGGCGCCCTTGCAAAGCGCGATCGAGACGGCGCGCGGCATTGAAGCTGCGCTGCTGGAGTTTTCGGCGGGCCTCGCGTTATCGGCCGCGCTGTCCGCGATGCCCGCGATGTCATGTGCGCGAACCCGCCTCTCAACGCAAGGAGGCGCTCCGTCCCATCAATTCGATCAGGCCGATGCCGCGCTGCGCACTGCCATGGCGTTAGGCGCGGCTGGAGACTTTCGCACCACGGCGGGCTGGTGGCTGCCGGAGGTGATGGCGCGGACCATCGCGCAGGCCTTGCGGCGCGGCGTGCAGCCGGAGTTCGCGCGGCGCTTCGCTCGCATCACCGGCCTGCGCTGCCCCGATGCCGCGCTCGAAGCCTGGCCCTGGGCTTTGCGCCTGTATGGCTTTGGCGAGCTGAGTGTCTTGCGTGACGATGCGCCGTTATTCACCGACAGCACGCGCGCGCAGCAACGACCGCTCGATCTGCTGCGCGCCTTGCTCGCCAGCGACGGCGCACCGCTGGCGGTGAGCACCGCGCTGGAATGGCTGTGGCCTGGCACCGACCGCGATGCGCAGCGCAAGGCCTTCGATGCAGCGCTGCTGCGCCTGCGCCGGCTGCTCGGTGATGACAGCCTGCTGCGGCTCGAAGGCGGCCAGTTGCTGCTCGACCGCAGCCGCGTCTGGAGCGATGTGTCGGCGCTCGGCGCATGCCTCGCGCAATCGCGCACCGAGCAAGACACGGCGACGCTGCAGCGCATGGCCGAGGAGCTGGTCTGCCTCGCGTCCAAGCCCTTTCTCGGTGATCTGCACACGCTGTGGGCCGACACCGCCCGCGCCCGTTATCGGCGGCGTTATGTGATGGCGATTTCGCAGATCGCCGAAGCGCTCGAACGCAGCGATGCGGCCCGTGCCGTCCAGCTCGCGGTGCAGCTGTACGAGCGGGCACTGGATGTCGACCCGCTGGCCGAATCGCTGCACCGCCGCTTGATGCGCCTGCATGCGCGGCGGGGCGACCGCGCCGAGTTGCTGCGCAGTTGGCAGCACTGCCGGCAGATGCTCGCGCAAGCCGACGAGCTGCCGCTGTCGCCCGAGACGCTGGCGCTGGCGCGCGAGCTCGGCTTGGCCGCATCGCCGTTGCCGACGCCCTGAGCGCTCGCCGCACGGCGGCGCTGAGCGCGCAGCTTGTGATCGCAGGGCCGATCACAGCGGCCGCCGCAGCGCGGGCATTCCCGGCCCCTTCGATGCGGGGCCCTAACTTGAAGCGGCTCCCAACAGCCTCCGGTAGGAAGGCCGTAGGAGCGTACTGCCTATCGTGGGCTCGCACTTCCGCCGTGCCGGCTTGAGCCTTCGCTTCCAGGTCAACGCAAGCGCTGCGACGAGGTGCCAAAGGCTCAATCCCGACGAAGACCCCCACTCCAGGAGACTCGACATGACCCGTTTGCCCCTCTACGCGCGCTGGGCTGCTGCGCTATTGACTGCCGCGGCGCTGAGCGCCCAGGCCCAACCGAAAGACAGCGACGGCGATGGCGTGCCCGACGCCATCGACAACTGCCTCGCCACCTACAACCCCGATCAACTCGATGGCGATGCCGACGGCTACGGCAATGCCTGCGATGGCGACCTCAACAACGACGGCAAGGTCGACGATGCCGACGTGGCGATCCAGCGCGCCAAGCTCGGCACGGCCGACCCGGCCGCCGACCTCGACGGCAACGGCAAGGTCGATGACGCCGATGTGTTGCTGCTGCGCAAGCTCTACGGCCAGTCGGTCGGCCCGAGCGGCCTGCCGCTGAAAACCAGCTTCGGCCGCAACCCACCGCTGGCCAAGTCGGTCGAGCTGCTCGGCTTCAGCGCGCTGAAAGACGGCCGCAACACCCTCGTGCTGCTGGACTTCAACGGCGCCTTTCCACGCAGCGCCACCGGCGCACCGACGCAGCCCGAGAGCATCGCCTTCTTCTTCGAAGGCGGCCTGGTCGCACTGAACGACCTCGGTGTGCAAGGCGATGAAAAAGCCGGCGACGGCCTCTTCACCGGCCTGACCCGCTTCGATCAGGCGACGGCCGAGCGCGACACCAAGGCCTTTCTCGAGCGCGCCCGAACTGCCGGCGCCAAAGAGGTGACGCTGTTCAACGACCGCGAAGCCGTCGGCACGGCCGCGTTCGATGTTGCCGACCCATTCGAGCCCGCCGGCAAGGAACGCCGCTTCAGCTTCAGCCTGCCGCTGCTCGGTGAACAGGTGATCTCGGCCGTTCCGCTGCGCAAGCTCAAACTGTTGCTGCCGCCTACCACGAGCCCGGCGAAGACCTTGCTCGTGCGCGACCTGGGCGTTGTGCAAGACCCGACGCGCAGCTTCTCGCCGTGCACGCCGGCCGGCAGCGTCTCGCCCTTCGGCAACCCCGATGGCGCGTGGTCGTTCAAGACGCTGATGACGAACATGGCCAACACGCCGGTCACCGGCATCACGCCGCAGGTGTTCGTCAACGACTGGCTGAAAAAGTGGCTCAGCAACGATCTGAATGCCAAGCACAGCGACGGCACGGTGCTGGCCTTCGGCATCCCGGCGCGGCCCGCCTTGCAAAGCGTCATCAACACCTTGCAGCCCGGCTGGAACCCGGCTTCGCCCGCCACGCTCGACATGAACAAGCTGCCGTTCCGGCTGCTGGCCATCGTCAACCGCATCGACCTTGCGCAGGCGCTGACCTATGGGCCCGGCAGCCCCGGCGAGCTGCGCTTCGTCTTTGGCCTGGTCGAGCGGCAAGGCAATGCCTGCGTGGCTTCCAGCGAGATGACGGTGATCCTCGAATACCAGGTGCCGACCACGCAATGCAATGGCTTGAAGAACCTCGCCAAGCGCTGGATTCATCTCGATGCGCTGACGCCCGGCAGCGCCAGCTACAACACCGGCCTGCAAACACTGACCGATGAAGTGACTTTGCCCAATGCCTTCCCGGGCCGGCTGAACGCGAGCGCGATCGGGCAGGTGCGAACCAACGAGCGGCGCCTGACGCTGCCTTGGGAGCTGCGCGAATTCACGCTGCAGCCCTCGCGCATCCACGGCAAGCTCGCCCATACCTCGGTCAAGCAGACGCCGGACAAATCGCTCAACCGCACGTCGCTGCTGAGCAGCTTTATCGCCAGCGGCTTGCAGACCGTGCCGGTCGAATTCCTGGGCGCCGACTTGCTGGGCGCAGCCATCCAATACGGCCCGGGCGCCTCGCCGGCCAACCCGCCCTGGAATGGCAACCCGGTGAATGCCAACCCAGCGCGCTTTGCGTTCTCGCAAAACACCTGCAGCGGCTGCCACCTGAGCGAGACCGGCACCAACTTCACGATGGTGCGCGGCAGCGGCGCACTCAACACGCAGGCGTCGCTCGCCCGCTTTCTGACCGGCACCGCCACGACCTCGCCGTTCACGCCGATCGCCGATCCGGAATACGGCACGCCGTCGCGCCACTTCAACGACCTGCGCCGCCGCGGTCAGCAACTCGATCAGCTGGCCGCCAAGAGCTGTTTCCTGCTGCCGCACCTGCCGCGCTTCCAGGTGCCCGACTTGATCTCGCAGCCCTTGGTGCCGGTGTTTGCGCCAAGCTTCGTGCATTGAGGGCCGGCCCAACCCGGCCGGGCTCGGCAGAC
>CAHJWV010000304.1 GCA_903643055.1 Burkholderiales bacterium
GGTGTCGGCGGAGGTGATGCTGAAAGGCACGCTGTGGGCGGTGTTGCGGCCTTTGGGCGCAGGGCGAGGGCACTTCGCGGTTGAAGGGGTTCTGCCTGAGCAGCTGTTTGACCGCTTGACTAACCCCACGGGCATGGCCCCGCTGCTCAACGCGATTGAGCGCCAGGTGCTCACGGCGAAGGTTGCCCGCTTGATGCCCGTGGACCACGCGCATGACGCCTGGCGCGTGACGCTGGCCTGGCTGACGCGGGATCAGGAATGCCGGTTCGACCATGTGCTGGACTGGCGCTCGGCCGAATCTGATTCCGACTCACCGACGCGGTCCATGTCCCGCAGCCGCCTGCAAGACGCTTTGCGGGTGCTGATCGGCGCCATTTCTCCGGAAGAAATTGAGCTGCAGGCACAAGCCAGTGCGCAGGTCGAGACACACAAAGTCAAGCTCCTTGAGCTGGGGCGATGGCAGTGGGCTTGCGAGCACCTGCGTGCTGAAGTCATGGGTGCGGTGGGGGTGTCTGCCGCCGATGTGCCCGACGGGCTTTTAGGCATTGAGGTGTTGCGACAGGCTGCCCGCCAGAAGCTGGCGCAGGTCGCAAAGGTCGATCCCACCGTGGACGTGTCTCATCTGGGCGATTTAAGGCAGCGTGCTCACGATGCAACACAACACGTTGCCGAGTTGGAACAGCAATTGGCGGTGTTCAACAGCAGCCTGCCGCTGCATGAATCGCTGCTGAGGCAACTCCGTGCTGAGTTGCCCGGCATTTCAGCGAGAGTGCGAGACGCTGACGTGCCCGCGTGCCAGATCTGCGAAGTGCCCATCGACCGCGTGTTGGCAGAGGGTTGCAAGCTGTCGCACAAACTTCCGGACCTGATGGCCTTGCGCCAGCGACATGAAGCGATGACGAAGCAGATATCGGATAAGCAGGGCGAGATCAATGCGACGGCGCAGCAGGTGGCGACTTTGCGACAGCAACTGCCACCGGCGCTTTCCCTGCGCGACACCCTTAGGCAAGCAGTGGCCCAAGCTGAGAAGCTGAGCGACAGCCGCTCGTCGGCCTGGGGTCAGGTCAGGAAGAACATGGATGACATCGAGCGCCTTGAGCGCGACTCGGGCCCGTGGGAACTGGCGCAGAGGCAAGCCGCTGAGTTGCAGGAACAGATCGATGTCAAGCGTGAAAGCCTCTCAGCGTTCCGCGACCAACAAGCCGCAGTCTTTGACCGCCTCTCCACCTATTTCGATGCGGTGATTCGTGCGGCTGTGCGCGACGCTGCTTCAGGCCGGGTCAGCCTGGATGGCAACGGGCTCAAGTTGGCTGTCCAGTGGGGCGGGGAACGCTCCACGGCAGCCATCGAATCACTGAAGGTCATCGCCTTCGATCTGGCAGTCATGTGCATGACCATGGAGGGCGCCACCCGCCTGCCTGCCTTTTTGCTGCACGACAGCCCGCGTGAAGCCGATCTGGGGCTCAGCGTGTATCACCGGCTGTTCGACGTGGTGGGCCGGCTGGAGGGCACATCGACCTCAGCGTTTCAATATATCGTCACGACCACCACCGAGCCGCCGCCTGCCTTTCAGCAAGCGCCTTGGCTGCGTCAGGAGCTGCGCGGCGCGCCTCCCAACGAACGTTTGTTGCGATGTGATTTACCTTGAGCGATATCAAACTTTTTCGGCTGTCCAGCCTCCCATTCAAACAGTCGGCATTGTTTTGCTTCCGACGAAATACAAGTTGTCCCTTTTGAAACCACACAACGTAAGGAAGACCCATGTACCTGGGCATTGATCTCGGCACTTCCGAAGTGAAGCTGGTTTTGTTGAACACCGACGGCCATATCGTGGCGAGTGCCGGTGTCAAACTGACCATTTCCCGGCCCTCACCAGGTTGGAGCGAGCAAGAGCCTGCGGCGTGGTGGGCCGCCACCGGCGAGGCGGTGCAGCAACTGCGAGCCAAGGCTGCGGCGCAATGGCGTGAGGTGCGCGCGATCGGCTTGTCTGGCCAGATGCATGGCGCGGTGTTGCTCGATGATCGGCAGCAGGTGCTGAGGCCGGCCATCTTGTGGAACGACACCCGCTCAGCGCACGAGTGCGAGGAGATGATGGCGGCGTTGCCTTCCTTGCCGCAGTTGGCCGGCAACTTGGCCATGCCGGGTTTCACTGCGCCAAAGCTCGCGTGGGTCGCGAAGCATGAGCCTGAGCTGTTTGCGCGAGTAGACAAGGTGCTTTTGCCAAAAGACTATCTGCGCTGGTGCATGACCGGTCTTTTCGTCAGCGAGATGTCGGACGCCGCAGGCACCTTGTGGCTGGATGTGGCTCGGCGGGATTGGTCAGACGAGTTGTTGGCGCTGACGGGCCTTCAACGTCGGCACATGCCGGAGCTGGTGGAAGGCAGCGTGTCATCGGGGTGCTTGTCGCCTGCCGTCGCTGCGGCCTGGGGTTTGGCTGACAGTGTGATCGTGGCGGGTGGCGGTGGCGATAACGCAGCCAGCGCGGTGGGCATCGGTGCGGTCCGGCCGGGCGAGGGGTTCATTTCGTTGGGAACCAGCGGGGTGATGTTCATCGTCAACGATCGGTTTCGACCCAACCCCGCATCAGCGGTGCATGCGTTCTGCCATGCCTTGCCCGACCGCTGGCATCAGATGACGGTGATGCTGTCGGCCGCGGCCTGTGTCGGCTGGGTGACTCATCTGCTGGGCGCGGAGAACGAAGCTGCTTTGCTGGCGCGCATGGAAACCTTGACGCTCGATGAGCAGCGCGCAGCGCCCATCTTTTTGCCCTATCTCTCCGGCGAGCGAACGCCGCATAACGACGCAAAAGCGCGGGGTGTGTTTTTTGGTTTGACCAACGACACCGATGCCCGATCCCTGTGTTATTCGGTGCTGGAGGGCGTGGTGTTCGCAATGCGTGACGGCCTGAATGCATTGCACGAGGCTGGCACCCAAGTGGGCCGTCTGGCGCTGGTGGGTGGCGGCGCGCGCAGCCGCTTTTGGGCACAGCTTCATGCCGATGTGCTGGAGACTGAGATCGTGACGCTCGATGGCGGAGAAGCGGGTGGCGCGCTCGGCGCGGCGCGCCTGGCATGGCTGGCCGATGGTGGCGACGAAGGCTCGGTGTGCCAGATGCCGCCGATCCGCGAGCGCTTCATTCCGCAGCCTGCTCGGGGTGACGGCTTGGCCGATCGATACCAGCGTTTTCGTGCAATCTATGTGGCAACAAAGGGCTTATTCGCTGAGGTCTGAGCTGGGCTCAGCGATTCTTGGCGCAGAGGTGGCGTATCAGTTGTCGGGTATGAGAGACCAGCGAGACCAAGACCGCCGTCCAACCGAAACCTAACTTCATGGCGGATTGGGGCCCCGGTCGCCGCATGAGCTTGCGGCGACCGGAAGCTCTTGATCATCAGCAGGTCACGGGTAGCTCACCACGTTGCTTGGAATCGTCGACTGGCCCTGTGCGATGGCACCGGTTGTGTTGACCACGTG
>CAHJWV010000305.1 GCA_903643055.1 Burkholderiales bacterium
CTGGGACACCGAGATCGTGCCGCAGCTCAAGAGCGCACCGAAGTTGATGGCCATGACGTTGCTGCGCAAGCTGCAGGACGATCACCCGCAGCGCTTCCCCGACGGCATGCTGCGCACCCTGCAGCGTCATGTTCGCCAGTGGCGCGCCCTGCAGGGGCCGCCCAAGGAAGTGTTCTTCCCCCAGGAGCATGCGCCGGGCCACCGGGGCCTGTCGAACTTCACCGCCATGGGCAAGTTGTGCGTCACGATCGCAGGCGCCGCGTTCGCTCACATCCTGTACCACTTCGTGCTGGCGTTCTCGCGCTGGGAGCATGTCGAAGTGGTCGAGGGTGGGGAGAGCTTCGAGGCCCTGTCCAAGGGGTTGCAAAACGCTCTGTGGCAAGCTGGGGGCGCCCCGCAAGAGCATCGCGCCGACAGCCTGTCGGCGGCCTTCAAGAACCTGACCGAGGAACAGGACTTCACCGTCCGCTACACGGCGCTGCTGGAGCATTACGGCATGGCCGGCACGCGCAACAACCGCGGCGTGAGCAACGAGAACGGCAGTGTCGAGTCCTCGCACCGGTACGTGAAGGAGGCGATCGAGCAGGCCTTGCTGCTGCGTGGGCACCGCGACTTCGATGACTGGGCGGCCTACGAGGGCTTCGTGCGTGAGGTCGTGATGCGCCGCAACCGGCGTAATGCGGCGGCGTTGCGCATTGAGCGCGAGCAGTTGCAGGATCTGCCCGTGCGGCGCACTACCGACTTCGTCGAGGAAGAGGCGCGCGCCACGCGCTGCGGCACGTTCACCGTACGCGCCATCCTGTACAGCGCCCCGTCGCGCCTGATCGGTCACCGGCTGAAGGTGTGGCTGTACAGCGACCGGCTCGATTGCTACCTGTCGGGCGCCTTAGTGCTGACGCTGGCACGCGCTCGCACATCAACGGGCGTGGCCGGGTGATCGACTACCGGCACTTCATCGACGAGCTCAAGCGCAAGGCCCAGGCGTTCAAGGGGTTGGTGTTGCGCGACGCGCTGTTCCCGCGCGAGGCGTACCGCCGCACCTGGGAGCAGCTCAACTTGAAGCTGACGCAGCGACAGGCCTGCCAGACCATCGTTGCACTGCTGGAGATGGCCGCTCGCGACGGCGTCGAAGGTGTCCTGGCGCAGCGGCTCGAGACGTTGTTGGCCATTGGTGAGTTGCCCGACGTGAAGCGGCTGCGCGAAGAGTTCGCACCGCGCAAGACCGAGTTGCCGACGGTCACGGTGGAGATCCCGCCGGCAAGCCGCTACGACGCGTTGCTGCCGAGCAAGCAGGACGACGAGCTCGAAGAGGTGGCCGCATGACCGCCGCGTCGGTTGATGCAGGGCGCAACGCCCTGATGCTCACCGAGTTGCGCCTGCCCACGATCGCACGACTGTGGGCGGAGCTGGCGCAGCGCTCGGACAAGGAGGGTTGGCCGGCAGGCCGCTTCCTGGGCGGACTGCTCGAACACGAACTGGCTGAGCGCGCCAAGCGGCGCACCGAGCGCCATCGCGCCGAGTCGCAACTCGATTCGACCAAGACGCTGGCCAGCTTCGACTTCGCGGAGGTGCAGATGCTGTCCAAGGCCCACGTCATGGCACTGGCCAGTGGCGATGCCTGGCTTGACGAGGGTGCCACGGTCCTGATCTTCGGCCCGCCCGGTGTGGGCAAGAGCCATGTTGGATGCGGCATCGGTCAGGCGCTGATCGACGCCGGCTACCGGGTGCTGTACATGCGCACCAGCGAACTGGTTCAGCGCCTACAGGGCGCACGCCAAAGCCTGCAACTGCCGCAAGCCCTGGCCAAGCTGGACCGCTACGACCTGCTGATCCTGGACGACATCTCGTATGTCCGAAAGGACCAGGCCGAAACCAGCGTGCTGTTCGAGTTGATCGCCGAACGCTACGAGCGGCGCAGCATCCTCATCACGGCCAACCAGCCGTTCTCCGGCTGGAGCAACGTGTTCCCTGACCCGGGCATGACGGTGGCCGCCATCGACCGCCTGGTTCACCACTCCACCATCTTCGAGCTACACAAGGTCGAGAGCCACCGGGGCAAAGTCGCCGCGCGCGAGCAAAAACTCCAGCGCGACAACGACAACCAGCCCAAGGAGCCACATCCATGACCCACTAACCAGCAACATTCATCCCCAGCCAACCGGCCAAGATGATGTCGTTTTACCGGCCATCCTGATTGACGCCATCCACGGAGCGCCAATCAGCCCGGCAGCCAAGCGGCGGTGTGACCCGTTTTCGGCTGCGTGGTGATTTCCTTTAGCAGCCAGGCCCGCAATCTTGGCGCTGACGAACGCCCGCGTCTAACCCGCTGGAAAAGCGCATGGATTGGCGGGGGGGTCAAATCAGCTGGACGTTACTGGCCGCCTCTACCGGGCTCAACGAAGGGTGCAAGCGCGCATCTGTACCGACGCGCGTTGGTGAGTCATCCCAGCAAGCTCATGCCAATGTGCGCCAACACAGCCAACGGTGCGGTATCGGCGCGTAGCACGCGCGGGCCCAGGCTGGTCGGCGCAAAACCGGCACGCTGCGCGGCCTTCTCTTCGGCGGCGCTCAAGCCACCCTCAGGCCCACTCAACGCGATCAATGAACCGGTGCGCGGCACGTTCCGCACGACGGGTGCATCGCCGGGGCTGAGCAACCAGCGCAAGGCTGCGTCACCGCTCTGCAGCCCATGCAGCCCCTGCAGCCATTCATTCAGCGTGCAGATCGGCGCCACCAATGGCACGCGGGTGCGCCCGCTCTGCTCGCAAGCTGCAATCGCCACGCCTTCCCAATGGGCGCGACGCTTCTCGGCCCGCTCGCCGCTCAAGCGGAGCACCGAGCGCTCGGTCAATAGCGGTTGGACCGCGGCAACGCCGAGCTCGGTCGCCTTTTCGATCAAGGCGTCCATGCGTTCGTTGGCGGGCATGCCCACCGCCAGCGTCACGTGGACCGGCAATTCGCGATCGACCACGTGCTGTTGGTCCACCTGAACCTGCACGTCGCTGCGCCCCATCTGCAGCACATGGGCACGCCACTCTCCTCCCTGGCCGTTGAACAGAGTCAGCTCATCGCCAGGTTGCAAACGCAAGACTTGCACATGGCGTGCAGGCCCGCTGGGCAGGTGTAGGCTTTCGCCGGAATGAAGGGGGTGGTCAAGGTAAAGGCGCGCAGGCATCCGCGAAGTTTGCCTCAGCGCATGAG
>CAHJWV010000306.1 GCA_903643055.1 Burkholderiales bacterium
TCCTGCGGGCCGCCTGCCTTTCACCTCCCACTCCTGCTCACCTCATTCGTGCAACTAAGGTTTGTCGCTAATCAGGACACTTCATGTGCGCCGGTGTTTGTTCAGCGTGGCGGCGTGGCGGCTTTGGCGCATGCAAAAGATTCGGTGCCCGCGCTTGTGCAGCGCTTGCGTGAATGCCGCGATACGCTGGTTCCCCGGTTGGCTGGGCTGCCGCGCATACAGGTGGCATTGCAGCGGGGCGGCTTGTACGCCTTTTTTAGAGTCGACGGCGAAGACGATTCGCTGGCATTTGCGAAGCGGTTGGTCAGCGATTTCGGCCTGGGGCTGGCGCCGGGCGTGGCGTTTGGCGCTGAAGCCGAGGGCTGGCTGCGCTGGTGCTTTGCATCGAGAGACCCGGCGCGTCTCCTTCAGGGCCTGGATCGGCTGAGCTCGGCGCTTGGGATATAATCGACCGGCTTTGCGCGGCATAAGCGCCAAAGTCATTCGCACGGCGCGGGAAGGTTTCTCCCGCTACCGCAAGTCATAACTTCCCGAAACCGCGGTGTCCTTGTGCCTGCGGTGGGATCATCAGGAAACAGTTTCATGTCCAACGCCGAACTGAACAAAGCCGACATCGTCAAGGCCAATGCGCGCAGCGCCAATGACACCGGCTCCCCCGAAGTGCAAGTGGCCTTGTTGACCGCACGCATCAACGAACTGACGCCGCACTTCAAGCTGCATCTGAAAGACCACCATGGTCGGCGCGGTCTGCTGAAGATGGTTAACACCCGCAAGAGCCTGCTGGCTTATCTCAGAACCACCGACGCGGCTCGCTACACCGCACTGATCCAGAAGCTGGGTCTGCGTAAGTAATTCGCACACGAAAGCCAAGAGCCTGTCTGGATTGACCAGCACAGGCTCTTTGCATTTGGAGCCAGGCACCACCGATGACGATGTGTCATTCCAGAGCCGTTCTGCCGAGCGTCTCTGGAATGGCATCGCGCCAGGATGCTGGTACTCCAGGGCCCGGGTGCCGCCCCAACGGCGCCGACAAGCAAGGAGAGACACATGAGCATGTTCAACAAAGTCACCAAGACCTTCCAATGGGGTCAGCACACCGTCAAGCTCGAGACGGGTGAAATCGCCCGCCAAGCCAGCGGCGCGGTGCTCGTCGATGTTGAAGACACAGTCATCCTGGCCACCGTGGTTGGTGCCAAGAATGCCAAGCCGGGCCAGGATTTCTTCCCGCTGACGGTTGATTACATCGAGAAGACCTATGCCGCCGGCAAGATCCCGGGCAGCTTCTTCAAACGCGAAGGCCGCCCGAGCGAGCTCGAGACGCTGACTTCGCGCTTGATCGATCGCCCGCTGCGCCCACTGTTCCCCGAAGGCTTCTACAACGAAGTCCAGGTGGTGATCCACGTGCTGTCGCTGAACCCGGAAGTTTCGGCCGACATTCCTTCGCTGATCGGCGCCAGCGCCGCATTGGCGATTTCCGGCATTCCGTTCAACGGCCCGATCGGCGCGGCCCGTGTCGCCTACATCAACGGCGAATACGTGCTGAACCCCGGCAAGACGCAATTGCTGTCGTCGCAGATGGACCTGGTGGTGGCCGGCACGCAAGCCGCCGTGCTGATGGTCGAATCGGAAGCTCAGCAGTTGAGCGAAGAAGTGATGCTGGGTGGCATCGTCTTTGGCCATGAGCAAGGCAACATCGCGATCGCTGCGATCAACGAATTGGTGCGTGATGCCGGCAAGGCTGCCTGGGATTGGACGGCTCCTGCGAGAGACGAAGCCTTCATCGGCAAGATCGGCGCGCTGGCGGAAGAAAAGCTGCGCACGGCTTATCAAATTCGCTCCAAGCAAGCCCGCACCCAAGCGACCCGTGAAGTCACCGCATCGGTGTTGGCAGCGATCGAAGCCGAAGGCCTGGCCGTCGACAAGGTCAAGGTCGATAACGTTTTGTTCGACATCGAAGCGAAGATCGTTCGCAGCCAGATCCTGTCGGGTGAGCCCCGCATCGATGGCCGTGATACCCGCACCGTGCGCCAGATCGAAATCCGCAACGGCGTTCTGCCGCGTGTTCACGGTTCGACCCTGTTCACCCGCGGTGAAACGCAAGCGCTGGTGGCCGCCACGCTCGGCACAGACCGTGACTCGCAAAAGATCGACGCGCTGGCTGGCGAGTTCAGCGAGCACTTCATGCTTCACTACAACATGCCTCCGTTCGCCACCGGCGAAACCGGCCGCGTGGGTACGCCGAAGCGACGCGAAATCGGCCACGGCCGGCTGGCCAAGCGCGCACTCGTTGCGGTGCTGCCTGACCGCGCCGAGTTCCCGTATTCGATGCGTGTGGTCTCCGAGATCACCGAGTCCAACGGCTCCTCGTCGATGGCTTCCGTTTGCGGCGGCTGCTTGGCGCTGATGGACGCTGGCGTGCCGCTGAAGGCGCACGTCGCCGGTATCGCGATGGGCCTGATCAAGGACGGCAACCGCTTTGCCGTGCTGACCGACATCCTGGGCGACGAAGATCACCTGGGTGACATGGACTTCAAAGTCGCCGGTACGACGGCTGGTGTGACCGCGTTGCAGATGGACATCAAGATCCAGGGCATCACGAAGGAAATCATGCAGGTGGCGCTGGCGCAAGCCAAAGAAGCGCGTTTGCACATCCTCGACAAGATGGTCGGTGCGCTGGGCGAAGCCAAGACCGAGGTCTCGCAGTTCGCGCCGCGTCTGTACACCATGAAGATCAACCCGGAAAAAATCCGTGACGTGATCGGCAAGGGCGGCGCGACCATCCGTGCACTGACCGAAGAGACCGGCACCACGATCGACATCGGCGAAGACGGCACGATCACGATCGCCTCGGCCGATGCCGACAAGGCGGCCTACGCCAAGAAGCGCATCGAAGAGATCACCGCTGAAGTCGAAGTGGGCAAGATCTACGAGGGCCCGATCACCAAGATCCTGGAGTTCGGTGCACTCGTGAACCTGCTGCCTGGCAAGGACGGCCTGCTGCACATCAGCCAGATCGCCCACCAGCGCGTTGAAAAGGTCACCGACTTCCTGAAGGAAGGCCAGATCGTCAAGGTCAAGGTGCTTGAGACCGACGAGAAAGGCCGCGTCAAGCTGTCGATGAAGGCGTTGATCGAGCGCGAACAGCAAGCTCAGGCTCCATCCCACGACTGATGCTACCGGCCCATGGCCCAGCATGGGTCGCATACCTGAACTGAAAGCCTGACTCCAAGCCATGAAAGCCATCGAGATTGCGTCTTTCGGCGCGCCCGAAGTTCTTCGTCTCACTGAGCGAGCGGCGCCGGTCGCGGGTACCGGTGAGGTGTTGATCCGCGTGCGCGCCTCGGGCATCAATCGGCCGGATGTGTTGCAGCGCAAAGGCTTGTATCCCGTGCCCGCCGGCGCATCCGACCTTCCAGGGCTGGAGATCGCAGGCGTCATCGAAGCGGGTGATGCCGAGGCGATGGCTTTGGCAGGATGGTCGATCGGCGACCGCGTTTGCGCCTTGGTGGCAGGCGGTGGCTATGCGGAGCTGTGCGTCGCACCGATCGGCCAGTGCCTGCCGGTGCCGACCCCATTAAGCGATGTCGAAGCAGCCAGCCTGCCCGAAACCTTGTTCACCGTCTGGTCCAACGTCTTTGATCGCGCTGGACTGCAGCCGGGTGAAACCTTGCTTGTGCATGGCGGAACAAGCGGCATCGGGGTGGCTGCAATTCAGTTGGCCAAGGCCTGGGGCGCCATTGTGATCGCAACCGCGGGCAGCGATGAAAAGGTGGCTGCCTGCATTCGCTTCGGCGCCGACCATGCGATCAACCATCGCACCCAAGACTTTGTCGCCGAGGTCGCTCGAATCACCAACAAGCGTGGCGTCAACGTCGTGCTCGACATGGTGGCCGGGCCGTATGTGGCTCGAAATCTTTCCAGCCTCGCGGAAGACGGTCGCTTGGCGATCATTGCCGTTCAAGGCGGCTCCGAGGCCCAATTCGATGCGTCATTGGTGCTACGTCGCCGTTTGACCGTGACCGGCTCGACCTTGCGTCCGAGATCCGTGGCAGTCAAGTCGGCCATCGCGGCATCTCTGCGTCGGCAGGTCTGGCCCTGGATCGAAGCAGGCCGAATCAAGCCCGTGATCCATCAGGTGTTTGCCGCAGCCGAGGCCGCGCAGGCTCATGCAGTGATGGAGTCGGGTCATCACATCGGCAAACTGGTGTTGACATGGTGAGCCCGGGCCAAGGAGCAGTCATGCGTCGCAAGCTGGTGGTTGGAAACTGGAAGATGAACGGCGGCCGGGCCGCAAATGCGCAACTGCTGGCCTCGTTCCATGAGGCTGGGCCGTGGGATGCCGCTGTTGCGGTTTGCCCGCCTTATCCTTATCTGGCAGATGCCGCATTGGCATTGCAAGGCAGTGGCATCGGCTGGGGTGCGCAAGACTGTTCTGCGCATGTTTCAGGCGCCTACACCGGTGAGGTGTCGGCCCAGATGCTGGCCGAATTCGGTTGCCACTTCGTCATCGTCGGTCATTCCGAGCGTCGCCAGCACCATGCCGAGTCGGACCAGCAGGTGGCTGACAAGGCCAAGCTGGTCTTGGCTCACAAGCTGACGCCGATCGTGTGTGTCGGCGAAAGCTTGGCCGAGCGCGAGGCGGGTCAGACCGATGTGGTGGTCAAGCGGCAACTCTCTGCCGTGATTCACACGCTTGCCAATTGCGTTTCCCAAATCGTGGTGGCTTATGAGCCGGTCTGGGCCATCGGTACCGGTGTGACTGCGACGCCAGAGCAGGCTCAGGCAGTGCATGCGTTGTTGCGCGCACAGTTGCATGCAGCGACACAGCATGCCGGCGAAATGCTGATCATCTATGGAGGTAGCGTGAAAGCGGATAACGCAGCGCTGCTGTTTTCTCAAAACGACATCGATGGTGGGCTCATCGGCGGTGCATCTCTCAATGCCGCTGATTTCGCCACCATCTGCAAGGCGGCTGGCTGACACGCCGGCGCCCTCATGAATTTTCTGGAGCAATAAGAATGCAAGTGCTGTTGAACATTGTTGTCGCCGTGCAAATCCTCGCGGCTTTGATCATGATTGGCTTGGTGCTGATTCAGCATGGCAAGGGCGCTGACATGGGCGCCTCCTTTGGCAGTGGGTCATCAGGCAGTTTGTTCGGTGCCACCGGCAGTGCCAATTTCCTTTCGCGCTCAACGGCCGTTTGTGCTGCCGTCTTCTTCGTCTGCACCTTGGCATTGGCTTATTTCTCCAATTTCCGCGGCGGTGCCTCGGGCGGTGGCAGCAGTGTGCTGGACCGTGCTGCGATTGCTGCGCCGGTAGCGGCCAGTGGTCCGACGGCCCAGATCCCGACATCGGCAGCAGCACCTGCGGCTTCTGCAGCGGTGGCCGCTTCTGCACCTGCCGTGGCTGCCTCGGTACCGGCTTCTGGCGTCGCGCAATAACACTTGCTCATGACCTGCGCCTGCAGGTCAATGATTCCCTGGCGGTTTAGTGCGGCAACTCCCTTCAAATAAAGGGGGTTTGAGGTTAGAATACAAGGCTGTCTGGTGAGCTACTCCTCATGCAAACCAGCCACCTTTCTGTTATGCAAGTTGCACGTTAGCCGACGTGGTGAAATTGGTAGACACGCTATCTTGAGGGGGTAGTGGCGAAAGCTGTGCGAGTTCGAGTCTCGCCGT
>CAHJWV010000307.1 GCA_903643055.1 Burkholderiales bacterium
ATCGCAGCGATGGACCGCTTGGTGGTGCTCGACAAGGGCCGCATCGTGGAAGAAGGCGATCACCGCAGCCTGCTCGCGCATGGCGGCTTGTATGCGCGCCTGTGGGCTCATCAAAGCGGCGGCTTTCTCGGTGAAGAGGCCGCTGAAGAGGCCGCTCAAGGGGCTGATGAAAGGGCCGAGGAAAGGGCTGATGAAGACGGGGCCACCGCACCGGCGGGGCTTCCGGCCGATGCGACCGGCTTGGTGGAGGCGGAACGCTGAAGCCGGTGCATTCCGCGGCGGGGCTCGGTGCGATCCGCAGGCGCTTCAATGAGCTGGGTTTCATCCAGCTCGGCCGCCCGTTTCGGCTGTTGCTCGGCAGCGAATTGTTGATGACGCTGTCGATCATGGTCAGCCACGTGACGGTGCCGTGGTGGATCGCGCAGCAAGGCGGCGCGCACGACCTGGCCTGGTATGCGGCGCTGCTGGCCGGTGTCTCATTCGTTGCGTTGCCGCTGTTGTCACCCTTGGGTGACCGCCATGCCAAGCGCACGCTGATGACGGTCGGGCTGGGCGTGATGCTGATCGAAAGCACAGTGATGGCGATGCTGGCCCACACCGGCCTGTACCGCATCGACGGGCTCATCGTGCTGGCGGCGCTCACCGTGGTGGCGATGGCGGTCATCATGCCGGCCTCGCAGAGCATCGTGGCCGACCTGCTGCCCTCCGAACAATTGACCGAAGGCCTGGGTTATCAGAAAAGCGCGCAGGCGATCGGCCGCCTGATGGGGCCGGTGATCGGCGGGGTGTCGCTCGCCATGACGAGCATCGCCACCACCTTGTGGCTGAACGCGGCGCTGCTGCTGGTGGCCTGCGTGTTGGCTGCGCGCATCGTGGTGCCGGCCACCGCGGAGAACCCGCGCTCCGGTGCCCATTGGTGGGCCGATCTGCAGGCCGGGATGGCCGCGAAGTGGAAGATCCCGATGGAGCGCGGCTGGACCTTCACGTCTTTTCTCGTGGTGATCTTCTTCGGGCCCTGCGTCGGCATGCTGGTGCCGCTGAAGGTGCAATCGCTCGGGCTGAGCAGCGTTTGGCTGGGCGCCTGCGAGGCCGGGCTGTCGGTCGGCCTGCTGGTCGGTGCATTGGGCGGCTCGGTCTGGGTGGCCCATCGCACCGGCCGCTATCTCGCCAGCCTGGGGGCGATTCTTTGCGAAGGGGTCGCGTTTGTTATCGCCGGCTGGACCCATCAAGCGCTGGTGCTGGTGGTGATGCTGACGATCGTCGGTGCCTGCATTTCCACCGTGCAGATGGTCGGTCAGACGCACCGCATGCTGGCAATGCCGCAGCAATTCCGCGCGCGCATGACGTCGGTCAATCTGATGGTGATGCAGTTGGCCGGCGTGCTCGGGCCGGGCTTGGCCGGCCTGGGCCTGGCGGCGTATGACGTCGACGCGGTCTACCTCGTCTTTGGCATCGCACTGTTTGTGGTCGGCTTGGGCTATCGACGGGTGCCGGGCTACCAGGCGTTCCTGAACCAGTCGCATGAAGAGGCGACCGGCTTTTACGAGCGCGAATACCCGGCCCTGTTTCAGCGAACACCGCCGCAGCAAAGCGGCGGTTGATTGCAATGGATGAGGTCGAGCGGGCCGTTTGGCGGTGCCGGTGGTCGGTCCCGAGCGTCGGGTACCGCATTGCTCCGGTGCAAGTCAGAGGCGTCTGACCCGCCGGCGCCGCTTGGGTGCCTGAGCACCAAGCGCGTCAGCGCTTGAGTACCCTGGCACCAGCGTGTTAGCGCTTGAGTACCTTGGCACCAGCGCGTTAGCGCTTGGTGACGCCCAACAGTTCTACTTCGAACAGCAGCGTCGCGTTCGGGGGAATCACGCCGCCGGCGCCGCGCTCGCCATAGGCGATCGATGACGGGCAGGTCAGCTTGGCTTTGCCGCCGACCTTCATCTTCTGCACGCCTTCGGTCCAGCACTTGATCACGCCGTTCAGCGGAAACTCGATCGGCTCGCCGCGCTTGTAGGAACTGTCGAATTCCTTGCCGTCGGGCAGCGTGCCGCGGTAATGCACCTTGACGGTGTCGGCGGCGCCGGGGCTAGAGCCCTTGCCGTCTTTCAGCGATCGGTAGACGAGGCCACTGGGCTCGACTACGGCGCCGGCTTCCTTGGCCGCAGCGGCCAGCGCAGCGTCCGGCTCGGCCGCTTGGGCGGAAGAGACGGCAGCCAGCGCGGTCAGCGAGGCGAGGAGGGTGGCGCGAATCAGGTTTCTCACATCGATCTCCGAGTTGGATTGAGGGTCGCCATCATGCATCGAACGGCCAGGCACCCCTCGGAGTGCCGCCGTTGGCTGATCGCTTCCAGGGCCGGCCTGAGGGTTGGCGCCGTGTGAATTTCCCCAGTCTTCCCTCTGACGGCCGATGCGGCTTTGACGTGGCTTTGTGATGGGCGACTCAAGTCACGCAGTGCCGTTCAGATAAGGCAGCGGAGCGGCACTCACTTCGTCAGGGCCTCAAACGACAAACCACAGGGACTTCCCCTGTCTGAACTCATTCGCCGCGGCAGTCGCCGCGCGGCCGGCCTTTTGCAAGCCAAGACGCTGCTCGCTGCCTGGCGCCGCTGGCACTGGCTGCATCCATGTGCGCCTCGGCCCAGGCGGCCGATCTCAGCAACGGCGTGGCGATTCATGGCTACGGGCACCGGCTACTTCCGCAGCGAAGGCGAAGGCAATTGGGACGACAGTTTGGTCTCCATCCTTTTCGTTGCCGACCTGACGAGCGCTCGAAAGTCTGCCTGCAACTGCATAACACCGCCGAGGTGAGCCATCTTGATTGGGGCTATGTCGATTCCCGGCACAACTCGCACGTGACCTTACGCGGCGGCCAGATCAAGCTGCCCTTCGGCCTGTACAACGAAATCATTGATGCCCGCTTTCTGCAGCAAAGCACCTTGCCGCCGTTGCTCTACCAGGAAGGCGCCGGCTTCACCGATGAAAACTCTCGTGGGGCGAACGTGAGCATCACGCACGACGTGGACGCGGGCAGCTTGACCTGGACGGGTTATGTTGGCGAGGTGGCGCGATCGCCCGAGACGCCAGACACCACGCAGTTCCATAGCCTGGCGGGGCTGAACGTCATCTACCAGACACCGGTCGAAGGCCTGCGCCTGATGGCCTCGGGCTACCGCAGCCACGTTGAGGAGATCGACACCAACCTGGCGGCCTCCGGCTCGGGCAACAGGGCGGCTGGCGCGTTGTCAACAGGACGGCTGGCGCGTTGTCGATCGACTATGTCAGCAAAAAATGGGACTTGAAGTCCGAATGCGGCCGGGTGCGCTTCATGGGCGTGAAGAGCCGCACCGCCTATGCCCAGGCCGGCTATGCGATCACCGAGCAATGGAAGCCGTTCGTCCGCTATGACACCGTGCGCATCGGCGACGGCTCGACGCCCGAGACCTCGCAAAAAACACTGTCGCTGGGCCTGACCTACAAGCTCAATGACAGCGTGGCGTTGCGCATCGAAGACCACATGAATCGTGGCTATGCGTTGCCCTACAGCGAATGGTTGGCATCGAGCCCCGGCAGCGCGTTGGACGTGGCGGATGCGCCTTCGAAGAACCACTGGATTCGCTGGGCGCAAGCATCAGCTTCATCTTCTGATCGGGAGCCCGCGATGAAACAACACCCTCGATGGGGCGCGGTGCTTGCGCTTTGGGCTTGCCTGAGCGCGCCGGCGTTCTGCGGCGACATGGTCGTCATCGTCAACAAGGCCAACGCGCAGGCGATAGATCTGGCCTTCGTGACCAAGGTCTATACCGGTACGGCGCAGAGCTGGACTGATGGCTCGCCGATCGTCGTCTTCGATCAGAACGATGAAGCGGTGCGCGGCAGCTTTGCCGCGATGTTCGGCAAGACCGCCGGCAACCTCAAGTCGACCTGGGCAAACCTGATGTTCTCCGGCAAGGCCACGCCGCCGAAGATGATCGGCGGCGATGCGGAGGTGAAGGCCGCGGTCAGCGCGAACAAGTCGGCCATCGGCTACATCAATGCGGCATCGGTCGATGCCAGCGTCAAGGGTCGTCGTCAAGTGACGGTTGGCCGGTGCCAAGCTGGCCTTGTCTGTTTAGCTATCACCTGAGAGGCTTTGCGGTGAAATTCAAAACAAAGATTTTGACCTTGCCCTTGAGCGCCACGCTGATCATCGTGGTGGGCAGCTTGATCGGGTTCCTGACGGGCTCGCGGGCCTTCGAACAACTGGACCATCTGCAGCACATGGAAACGCCGGCTTTGAGTGCACTGATTCGCGCCAACACCGGCATCGAGCAATTCCGCCAGTTGATGAAGTCGGTGGTGTCCGAGCGCGGTGCCAACAAGCTCAAAGACAGCGAGCAGGCGGCTATTGCGGTGCGCGAGGCGCTGGCCCTGATGCGCTCGCTTGACGCCGACGACCACGGCCTGAGCGCGACCTTCGAGTCTTATCAAGCCACGGCCACCACGGCCGTGAAGGCACTGGTCGATCAAAAGGACCCTGGCAATGCGGTCGCCGAGATGCAGAAGGCTTCGGCCTCGCTCGACAAGCTGATGCCCGAGGAGGTCAAGCGGCGCCTGAATGCGATAGACGCACGCAGTGTGCTGGCAGCCGAAAGTGCTCGCTTCAATCTGGGTGCGGGCGTGGCTACCGGTGCACTCGTGCTGCTGGCGCTGGCGGTGATCTCGACCGTGGTGGTGCGCTCGGTCTGGCGCGATCTCGGTGATGACCCCTTGGCGCTGCGAGCTATTGTTCATGACATCGCGGGCGGCGAACTGACGCAAGCGCTGCACGTTCATCACAACGACAAACATTCGCTGCTGTCGGCGCTGCATCGCATGCAGCAAAGCCTGGTCGATGTGGTGTCGCATGTGCGTGGCAATTCGGAGAATGTGGCACGCGCCAGCTCGCAGATCGCTGATGGCAACAAGGGCCTGAGCCACCGCACCGAAGAGCAGACAAACGCGTTGCGGCACACCGCGTCGACCATGCAGGAGCTGAGTTCGACGGTGCGCACCACCGCCGATAACGCCCGCCAGGCCAATGTGCTGGCGCAAGGCGCAAGCGATGCCGCGGCCAAGGGCGGCGAGGTGGTGGGTCAGGTGGTCGGCACGATGCGCGGCATCAACGACTCATCGAAGAAGATCTCTGACATCATCGGCGTGATCGATGGCATCGCCTTCCAGACCAACATCTTGGCGCTGAACGCGGCCGTCGAAGCGGCGCGGTCCGGTGAGCAGGGCCGCGGCTTCGCGGTTGTGGCCATTGAAGTGCGCACGCTGGCACAGCGCAGCGCCGAAGCGGCCAAGGAGATCAAGAAGCTGATCGTCGGCAGTGTCGAGCAGGTCGAGCGCGGCACGACATTGGTGGATGCCGCCGGGCGCACGATGGGAGAAGTCGTGGCCTCGATCAAACGGGTGAGTGACATCGTTGGCGAGATCAGCTCGGCCAGCGTGGCGCAGAGCAGCGGTGTGACGCAGGTCGGCGAGTCGATCTCCCACATGGAGCAAGTGACACAGAAAAACACCGCATTGGTCGAGCAGAGTGCGGTGGCGGCGCAGACCCTGAAGCAGCAATCGCGAGACCTGCTGCAGGCGGTGGCGGTGTTCAAGTTGGGCATTCAAAGCCGGGCATCAGGCGCTGCGGCGGTGTGAACGGGGGGGCGCTCAGCCGTCGAACAAACCCTGCTGCGCGCCGATCTGCGCCTGCTCGATCGTCAGCAGGCGCAGCTTCGTGATGACGCCGCCATGCGCCGAGAAGCCGCCCGATCGCCCGCCGGCGGCGAGCACCCGATGGCAGGGCATGATCACTGCGATAGGGTTGCTGCCGAGGGCCTGGCCCACCGCGCGGGCCGCATTCGGCTCGCCCAATTGCGCAGCCACTTCGCCATAGGTCAAGGTGTGGCCGGGCTTGATGCGGCGCGTGACGTCATAGACGCGCTGATGGAACGCCGGCAGGCCGGACAGATCAAGCTGAACGTCGAGCAGATCGATCGGCTGACCTTGCATCAGCGCGATGACGCCGTCCATCGCCGCTTGAACTGAAGGCTGCGCGGGTGACAGCGTGGCATCGGGCAAGGCCTTCAGCATGCGGTGTTTCGTCAACGCATCGCTGGACTCGGGCAATTGGAAGGCGCAGATGCCTTGCGCACTCCAGGCGATGCCGCAGCGGCCGAAGGGCGTGTCGAACAAGGTGAAGGCGATCGCGTGCATCAATGAATCTGAAGCAGGTGGCCGGCCGATCCGTGTCGGGTGTTGGAGCGCGCGGATGGGATGAGCTGCAGGGCCTTTGATTTTCAGGCCAGCACGCCCGCCAGCTTGTTCAGCAGCAATTGCCAGCCCTGCTGCGTGCGTTCGCGGTAGGCCGGCGCGCTCGCGCAATGCAGCGTCAGCAGGCAGCCCGGACCTTCGGGTTCGAAGCTGATCGTGATCAGATCGCTGTCTGGGGAATAGCGGGGCACCGAGAAGCGGAACACCAAGCGGCGTGGCCGCTCGATCTCGACATAACGCCCTACATGCTCGATATCTTCGCCATCGCGCCGATCGACGAACACGAAGCGGCCGTCCACGCGCGCATCGATCTCCACCTTCACGATGCGACCATCGTCGGTGGTGAACAGAAAGCGGCCGGCTTGCTCCGGGGCGAGCCAGGCATCGAACACGCGCTCGGGCGGTTCATCGAAGTGACGGGAGATCTGCAACGGGATCTTGTCGGAAGCGGTCATCGTGCGGTCCTGATGTCGTTGTCGTTGATGTCATCGTGCGCTTGATAAAGGAGGCCATGGATGGATTCAAAACCGGAGCCACCGCGGCCATCACATCATCGCCTTCTACCTTCTACACTGTGCGCCCCACTCGCTGGCTGACATGACGATATTGCTTGCGCCCATGGAAGGGCTTC
>CAHJWV010000308.1 GCA_903643055.1 Burkholderiales bacterium
CGGCAAGGTGGTCAGGTAAGCCAATGAGGAATAACCCGTGCCGAAGTCGTCGATCGAGATCTCGACGCCGATCTCGTTGAGCCGGTGCAATGAAGGTATGACGTTCTGCAGGTCCTTCATCAGCCCGGTTTCGGTGATCTCCAGCTCGATTACATGGTGTGGCACGTTGTAGGCGGTGACCGCTGCATGGATGTTTTCCACCAGGTCCGTGCGCTCAAACAGACGATTAGGCAGGTTCACCGCGATGGAGTCGGAGAAGCCAAAGCTGTCTTGCCAGAGGCGCGCCTGGCGGGCCGTTTCACGGATCGCCCATTCGCTGAGCGGGATGATCAAGCCGGTTTCCTCGGCCAGCGGGATGAAGTCGCCGGGCGGCACCAGCGAGCTGCCGCGCTGCCAGCGCATCAGCGCTTCGACGCCCACCATTCTTGCGGCGCGCACGTCGATCTTCGGCTGGTAATGCAGCACCAGCTCATTGCGTTCGATGGCCTTGTGCAGCGCGCTTTCCAGCTCCAGCTTTTCGCGCCCCTTGCCGGCCAGCGCCGGGCGGTACAGCAGCGCGGCATTGCGGCCTTGCGCCTTGACCGAATACATCGCCACGTCGGAATTGCGCATCAGGTCGGCAACCGTGGTGCCATCGCGCGGGAACATCGCAATGCCCACGCTGGCCGTGACGAAACATTCCTGGCCGCCCACGAAGATCGGCTCGCGCATCACGTCCAGGATGCGGTCAGCCACGCGCTCGGCATCGGCTTCATCGCAGACTTCGGGCAGCAACGCGACGAACTCATCGCCGCCCAGCCGCCCCACGGCTTCCAGCGTGCGATGCGAGCGCGACCCCATCGACTCGATCGAGCTTTCCATCACCTGATCGGAATGCCGCACGCAAGAGCGCAGCCGGCGCGAAACTTCCATCAGCAGCTCATCGCCTGCGCCATGGCCGAGCGTGTCGTTGATGACCTTGAAGCGGTCGAGGTCGATCAGCAGCAGCGCCACCGGGTGATTCAAGCGGCGCGCATGTTCCAGCGCCCGCTCGGCGCGCCAGATCAACTGGCGGCGGTTTGGCAAGCCGGTCAGCGCGTCGAAGTTCGCCAGATGGCGGATCTTGTCTTCGGCCATGCGCCGGTCGGTCACGTCTTGCACGATGCCGGTGTAGCCGGCCAGATTGCCGTGCTCGTTGAACTCGGGCTCGGCTTCGACGTGGATGATGCGTTGCTGGCGGCCATCGGGCAGCGTCACCGGGATGTCGGTGGCCAGCACCGAACTGTTGCGCATCACGTCATGCAGGATCAGCAGCAGGCCTTCGCGGTCATCGGGCGGCATCATGCGAAGCAAGGGGCGCATGCGCAACTCGTCGCCCAGGCCCATGCCGAACACCCGCAAGCCCTCGACCGAGAAGATCGGGTCGCCACTGGCGACGCGCCAATCGAAGCTGCCCATGCGTGCCAGGTCTTGCGCACGCGCAAGTTTCGATTTGCTGCGCTCCAGCTCCAGCCGGGTCCGCGACGAGCGCAGCAGATAACGCAAGCGGCCGGCCAGCAGGCTCCATTGCGTGGACTTGACGAAGAAGTCGGTCGCGCCGACTTCATACGCATGGGTGATCGATGCATCGTCGTCGAGACCGGTCAGCATCAACACCGGTAGCGACTCGAAGCCTGGCAAGCTGCGCACGGCTTGGCAGGTCTGGAAGCCATCGAGGCCCGGCATCACCGCATCGAGCACCACCACATCGGGCAGCCAATCGGCCAGCATTTCGATCGCGCGTTCACCGCTGGTGGCCTCAGTGATCTCAAATCCGCGCTCGCGCAGCGCAATGGCGGTCAGCAGCAGATTGACCTCATCGTCATCGACGAGCAGCACCTTGGGCTGAAGCAGCAGATCGTCCTCGATCAAGGCGGCGCTCGAAGTCATGAGTCAGATGTCCAAAACCCGTTGCAGGGCGACCCGCACGATCGCGACTTCGGCCTGAAGCTCGCCAACACGTTCGGCCATTCCCTCGGCTTGGTCTTGCCGGGCCCTGGACTCGATGTCAGCGCAAATTTTTGACAACTTCAGGGCTCCGATGCTGGCTGACGAAGATTTTAGGGTGTGGGCCACATGGCGAATACCCCCAAGCTCATTCGCGGCCAGCGCCTCTTGAAGCTGCGGCAGCATGCGGATAATCGAGGTTTCGAAGGCGTTGACCACACGCTCCATCAGCCGGTTTTCGTTATGGGGGTCCAGCTCTCGCAGGCGGTCCAAAGCCTGCTCGTCGAGCACCGAAGGCTTAGAGGGATCGACAGCGACAGGCGTGGCAGAGGCTGGCGCGGCAGGGGCGCTGGCGGAGCCGCTGTCGCGGGGGTCGATGGCGGCAGAAGGGTTCAGGTGTTTGGTGAGCATCGCAAGCAGTTGACTCTGGCGAAAGGGTTTGGAGAGGTAGTCATCGAATCCCAACCCCAGGAAACGCTCTTCATCACCGCCCAGTGCATTGGCTGTGACAGCGATGATCGGCGTGCCGCTGGACGTCAAGAAATCAAAACGGCCCGCCTTATCTCGGCGGAACCAGTTCAGGGCTTCGACGCCGTCCATGCCCGGCATCTGAATATCCATCAACACCAAATCAAACCGCTTCACACACATGGCCCTCAGGCCGACCAGCGCGCCCGATGCAATTTGCACCCGGCACCCCAGCGTTCTGAGCATCTGCCCTATGACCTCTTGGTTGACGACATTGTCTTCCACGACAAGGATGTGTGCGTTCAGCCTTGGCGTCAACCGGTCGGCCTCTGAAATCGTCGCGGAAACACCCAGAATGGCTTGTCGAAGCTCAGCTTTGCGGATGGACTTGGGCACAAAACGATGAAAGCCGGCACGATGTGCTGCCTTGACATCGTCAGGCGTTGAGACGGGCGACAGCAAAATCATTTTCAGCTTCGGTTGCCGGCCCGAGGCCTGCAATGCCAGTGCCAGGCCCATGCCGTCGAGCCGGGGCATGCGCATGTCGATCAGCGCCAGGTCGAATTGCGGGTCGATGTCGGTCTGCCCATGCAGGATCTCGAGCGCTGCGCGGCCGTCTTCGGCGAGTGTCACCTCATGGCCCCAGGCCTTCAGCATGTTGTCGAGCACGATGCGATGGGTCTCGTGGTCTTCAGCCACCAGCACCCGCATGCGCGGCATCGCGACCCAGTCCAGCCCGAGCACGGCGCTCTCGGCCTCGCCGATCTCGGCCGCACCGAAGGGCAGCACGAAGACGAAGGTCGAGCCCAGGCCCGGCTGGCTGCGCACGTCGATGTGCCCGCCCATCAGCTCGACCAGTTGCCGGGAGATGGTCAGGCCCAGCCCGGTGCCGCCGTAGCGGCGTGCCATGCCCACGCTGCCCTGCGTGAACGCTTTCTTCGAAAGGTCCAAGACGTCGATGATGATTTCCAGCAGCGATTCGCCCGACCGATACACCGCGTGCGCGAACCGGCGCTGCCTGTCGCTCAAGGCCGTGACCAGCAGCAACTCGCTCATGCCCAGGATGCCGTTCATCGGTGTGCGGATCTTGTGGCTCATGCTGGCCATGAACTGGCCTTGTCCTGGCTGGCCAATTCGGCCGCGTCACGGGCCTGCTGCAATACGATCTGGCGTTCGCGCTCAGCCGTCACATCGGTCGCCATGCCATAGACGCTGATGCTGCCGTCGGCCATGCGGCGCGCGCTGGTCCGACTGCGCACCCAGCGCATGCCCAGCACCGGATGACGAATGCGCAGCACGGTATCGGTCGGCTTCAGCCGCATCTCTTGCCGCCGCCGTGCCGACAGCAGGGCATGGTCTTGTGGGTCGATCACCGATTGCAGCAGCCCCGGGTCGACATCGAAATTTTCCCGGGTCCAGCGGGTCAGGCCGGGATACTTGACCGTCGACAGAAAGCGGAAATGGTCGCGCGCCGGGTTGGTGACGAACAGACTGTCGTCTACTGCCTCGGCAAATTCGCGAAAGCGCGCCTGCGACTCCTGCAGTTCACGCTCCGCTTCGCGCTCGTGAGTAACGTCGCGGGCCAGCGCAATCACGCTGCGGGCCTCGCCGAAGCTGTCATCCGCATCGGCGCGCAAGGCCACGAAGCGGACCGACACCCGGCGCGGGCCTTGCGGCGTCGAAAAACCGAACTCGCGCTCGATCATCTGCGTCTGCGCGAGAGCCTGTTGCACGCAAGACTCCAACCGCTCGCTAACCTCCAACCCGAAGGCATCGTCCAGCCTCTGGCCAACGACTCGTTCACGCGGCCGGCCGAACTCGGCTTCGGCGTGGCCGTTGAGGCTGAGCACACGATGATTCACCGCATCGAACACATACAGGCTGATCGGCAGCTTGCGCAGCAGCGGCGTCAGGAATTCATGCGCTTCGGCGGATGGCGCGACCCTCACTCGGCGAGCGGCATCGCGCTCGGCCAGCAGGTTCAGCTGATGCCGGACCGTTTCCAGCAGCGTCGGCAGCAGCGGGTCGTCGATGTCATAAGGCAGGCGCTGCAGTTCCAGCACGGCCAGCGCACGGCCGGCCAAGGTGACTGGCAAGGCCGCATCGCAAGCGCCGCTGAAGCCCTGCGGTGTCCTCGTCTCGCCGTGCATCGTGCCCGGTGTCGAGACTGGAGGGCTTGCGGCAACCGACCGAACCGCGCTCAGCCGCAAGCGCTGATGCAAGGCGGCCCAGGCCACACCCGACCATTCGGCGCGCATCGACAGGCACGCCGACGCGTCGACCGCGCCTGACTCCATCAATGCGCGGAGTTCGACCACGTCGCCCTCCGCGGAAACCACCTGCCACGCCGAGACGTCCTGCGCATCGAGCCCGTGCGCCAGCAAGGCACTGACGGCATGCATCGCTTCATCGAGCGTCGTCGTCTTGGCGAGGGTCTGCGCCACGTCATGCAGCAAGCTCAGCCAGCGCGGGTCGATCGATGATGGCCTCGGCGATTCGGGAGCATGCTTCGGCCCGGCCTGGCCCTCAGGTTCGCGGGGCGTGGCTGCAGGCGGCGCGGGCAGGTTGCGCACCCACACGGCCCCCAGCGCGGCCACGACCGCCAAAGCCACGGGCCACAGGCCTGCTGCGGGCAGGGCCAAAGCGCAACCGGCAGACAAGACGGCCAGGCCCAGCAACAAGCGGAAAGCGAAAACGGGCATGGGCGAGTGGAGAGGTCGGCACCGCGATCGGGTCAAAGCACGCCGGCTCGGCGCGTCTTTCGTGTCTCCTCTTTCGGCAGGCGCCGCCTGAACTTGACCGGGGTCGAACTCGAAGTGAGACTTTTGACAAGACCGGTCCTTACAATCATTTGTAATGAATGGTGAACCGACGCCTGCTTTGCCAGAACGGTGCCTCGATCGGCGCGAGCGCGCCCGGCCGCAACGCCCGCGCGCCGCCTCGCCGCCTCGCCGCCGTGCGCAGCGCCATCTCCGCCCAGCGCAGCATG
>CAHJWV010000309.1 GCA_903643055.1 Burkholderiales bacterium
CAGGCCCTTGGTTCTCCCGACTCTCCCAGACGCTGCGCGAAGACATCCTGTCGCGATCCCAGATGCGACGTTTCGCCGACGGCGCCTTGCTGGCGACCCGCGGCGCAGCACCCGACATCTGGTGTGGCGTCGCCAAAGGTGCAGTGCGCATCAGCTCGGTCTCGCTGTCGGGCAAGGAGACCACGCTGACTTACGTGGAGCCGGGCCGCTGGTTCGGCGACATCTCGCTGTTCGACAACATGCCGCGAACCCACGATTCGTATACGCATGGCGAGACCACGCTGTTGATGGTGCGCAAGGCCGACTTCAACGAACTGCTGGCGCAGCACACCGAACTGTACGAAGCCTTGCTGAAGCTGAACTGCCGGCGCCTGCGCTTGATGTTCGACATGATCGAAGACCTGAACACGCGGCCACTGTCGGCCCGGCTCGCCAAGCAGATCTTGCTGCTGGCACGCAGCTATGGCATTCAAGACGGCGACCACATCCGTATCGGCTTGCAATTAGCCCAGGAAGACCTGGCGCAATTGCTGGGCGCCTCGCGGCAACGTGTGAACCAGGAACTGAAGAGCTTCGAGCGCGACGGTGCAGTGCGCATCGAGCCCACGCGGCTGGTCGTGCTGTCACGCGAGAAACTGCTATCGATTTCCGATCGCTGAGGCGCTCACCGTCGCGCACCGAGGCTTCGGCCCCCTCCCTCACGAAGGCCTGAGTCCGCCCATGGATGCCCACACTGGAACCAAGCCCGTCACCGGGACACACGCCTTCGACCTGGCCCGCCTGACGCAGCATCTGCGGCAGCACCTGGCCGGGTTCGAAGGGCCGCTGACGGTCGAGCAATTCAAGGGTGGCCAATCCAACCCGACCTTCAAGCTGATCACGCCGGGCCGCTCGTATGTGATGCGTTCCAAGCCGGGGCCTGCGGCCAAGCTGCTGCCTTCGGCGCATGCGATCGAACGCGAATACCGCGTGATGAGCGCGTTGGCGCAAAGCGATGTGCCGGTACCCGAGATGCTGCTGCTGTGCGAAGACGAATCGGTGATCGGCCGTGCCTTCTTCATCATGGAATTCCTGCCCGGCCGCGTGCTGTGGGATCAATCCCTGCCCGGCATGAGCACCACGCAGCGCGGCGAGATCTACGACGAGTTGAACCGCGTGATCGCTGCCCTGCACCAGGTCGACGTGGCGAAGATCGGCCTGGCCGACTACGGCCGCCCCGGCAGTTATTTCGAGCGCCAGATCTCGCGCTGGAGCAAGCAGTACCTCGCGTCGATCACCGAGCCGATCGATGCGATGGACAGGCTGATGGAATGGCTGCCGGCGCACATGCCGGCCAGCGCGCTCGATGAAAGCAAGGTGTCGATCGTGCATGGCGATTACCGGCTCGACAACCTGATGTTCCATCCAACCGAGCCGCGTGCGATCGCCGTGCTCGATTGGGAGCTGTCGACGATCGGCCACCCCTTGGCCGATTTCAGTTATCACTGCATGTCCTGGCACATTCCGCCGGGCGCCTTCCGCGGCATTGGCGGGCTTGATCTGGCCGCACTTGGCATTCCCGACGAGCCAACCCACTTGCAGCGTTATTGCGAACGCACAGGCCGCACCGACACCGCCACGGTGCGCACCGACTGGAACTTCTACCTCGCCTACAACCTGTTCCGCTCCGCCGGCATCCTGCAAGGCATTGCCAAACGCGTTGAAGCCGGTACCGCTGCCAGCGAGCAAGCCCGGCAGGCCGCAGCCGGCGCCCGGCCATTGGCTGAGATGGCCTGGCGCCTCGCGCAGAACAGCTGATCTGCAGGCTGCATTCGTGCAGCCACACCGTTAGAACGCGTCATCCACCGCAGGGAGCTAAACATGGACTTCGCCTATTCGCCGCGCACCCAGGAATTGCAGGCTCAGTTGCTGCGCTTCATGGACGAGCACATCTACCCCGCCGAAGCGCAATACGCCGCCGAAATCGAGGCCAACACCCGGGCCGGCAAGCGGTGGACACCGCTGCAGCTGATTGAAGCGCTGAAGCTCAAGGCCCGCGCCCAGGGTTTGTGGAATCTCTTTCTGCCGCCCGCGGCCGATGGCTCTGCGCGCGCGGCCGAGTACGGGCCGGGCCTGAGCAACCAGGAGTACGCGCCGCTGGCCGAGATCATGGGCCGTGTGCTGTGGAGCAGCGAGGTCTTCAACTGCTCTGCGCCCGACACCGGCAACATGGAGACCCTCATTCGCTATGGCTCGCCGGAGCAGAAAAAGCGCTGGGCCGAGCCGCTGCTCGACGGCAAGATCCGCAGCGCCTTCGCGATGACCGAACCGGCGGTGGCGTCATCGGACGCCACCAACATCGCCTCGCGCATCACCCGTGATGGCGATGACTACGTGCTGAACGGCCGCAAATGGTGGATCTCCGGTGCGGGCGACCCGCGCTGCGCCGTCTACATCTTCTTGGGCCAAACCGATCAGCAAGCCATGCGGCACAGCCAGCAGTCGATGATTCTGGTGCCGGCCGACGCCCCCGGCATCACGGTGCTTCGCCCGCTGCCGGTGTTCGGCTATGACGATGCGCCGCACGGTCATTGCGAGATCAACTTCGAGAACGTGCGCGTGCCGGCAACGAACATGCTGCTCGGCGAAGGACGCGGCTTCGAGATCGCGCAAGGCCGCCTCGGCCCAGGCCGCATCCACCACTGCATGCGCTTGATCGGTCTGGCCGAACGGGCGCTGGAACTGATGTGCAAGCGCGCATCATCGCGCGTGGCCTTCGGCCGCAGCCTGGCCGAACAAGGCGTGACGCGCGAGCGCATCGCCGAGGCGCGCTGCATGATCGAGCAATCGCGCCTGCTGACCTTGAAGGCTGCCTGGATGATGGATGTGGCGGGCAATAAATCAGCCAAAGCCGAGATCGCAATGATCAAGGTCGTCGCACCGACGATGGCCTGCAAAGTGATCGACTGGGCGATCCAGATTCATGGCGGCGCCGGCCTGTCAGACGACACACCGCTCGCCTATTTCTATACCGCGGCACGCACGCTGCGCTTTGCCGACGGCCCGGACGAAGTGCATCGCAATGCGATCGCGAAGATGGAACTGGGGCGATACGCCTGAGCCTGCTTCATCACTGTGTCACCTGACGAGATGAACTCCAAGGGCAGGTGTACATCAGCCCGTCCAAGGGCTGGGGCGAATCAGCCCGGCCTGACCCTTTCGCCAGATCGGCTCAGCGGCCCGAGCCCTTCGGGTCGTCGGGGCCGAGATGGGTCTGCCAGGCAGTGGAGGTGGAATTCGACCAGCCGGGCGCGGTATCCGGCGGATCACCGGCCGCCACCCGAACCGCCTGCAGCACCGCGGTTTCGAACAGCGCCACGGCCTGCGAGACCGATTCGACCTGCGGCATTACGAGCTGCATCCGCAGATAAAGGCGCCCGCGCAGCGTCATCAGCACGAACGGCGGTTCGGCATCGAGCAGGTTCGCGCTGGCGTCTTCCAGTTGCTGCGCCAGTGCGCCTTCGACCCATGACGCCGCTTCCTGCGCATCATTGCCGACCACGCCGAACCGCATGCGCACATTGCGCGACGCCTTGTAGTTAGCCTTCGGATACATCGCCAGCCAGCGCATCTCCTCGGGCATGTCGGTGTCGATCACTGTTTGCATGCTCTCGGTGTAACGCTCGAAGGTTTCCAGCTCCAGCGTTTCGAGCAGCGGCTGAGACACCAGCAGCATTTGCAGGTTCTGCGACAGGCCCAGCTCCATGCGCAGGCGAAGCTCGTGGCGGCGGATGTACAAGCGCTGCGGCGGCCCCCATTCGAGCCGCCAGGGTTTGCTGTCCATGCCGCCATCAATGACAAAGCCCTCACCGTCATGCACGCGCTTGAAGTCGAGCTTCTGCTGCTTTGCCCAGTCGGCCAGCGCCTTCCATTCGTTCGCAGGCGCTTGGCGGGAGATCAGGCGTTTTAACGCATCAAGCATGATGTGTCTTCATCCACTAGAGTGGCAAAGAGCAGCGGGTTCGCTGCCGTTGAATTGGAGAAAACGAGATGATCGAAGTCTATTCGTGGCCTACACCCAACGGCCACAAGGTCCATGTCATGCTGGAAGAGTGCGGATTGCCCTATCGGGCGATACCTGTTGATATCGGGTCAGGTGAGCAATTCAAACCCGAGTTTCTTGCCATCAGCCCGAACAACAAAATTCCAGCGATCATCGACCCGCACGGCCCGGAGGGCAAGCCTATTTCTTTGTTCGACTCCGGTGCTATTTTGTT
>CAHJWV010000310.1 GCA_903643055.1 Burkholderiales bacterium
ACTCATTTCAGGCATCTGTTCACGCTCCAGAGATGTCAATGCCTGGCCGCCGGGAGCATTTCCAAACGGCCTGGGCGTTAACGGAAGCGGGGGGTGCCGCTGCTCATCACTCACATGAGGGTTCCGCGGTGGCGCTGCCCTGAGAGGTGAGATGGGCTGCCTGCCGAGCGGGCGGGGCGGCAATGGGGGCGGGGTTTGGCGTGCGCCTTTAAAGGGTCGTAGGTCCGCTCCCCTGACTGCGTCGACGCCGTGACCCGGCTGCCCAAAGTCCTTAAAAATGGACGGGAACCCAGGGTTGATTTTGCTCATGGCAGGCCTTTCAAGAATATTGCGCAGTGTCAAAGCATCGTCATTCACGCGTTCGTTTCATCTTGACCACGGCACGAAGGCATTTCGCTTCTTGCGAAGTGATGCACCGAAAACACGATCCAAGTTGCGATCCATGCGTCGACTTCGCCTACCGGTCATCAAGACATGGATCGTCAAAGTCACAAACTCATACGCATCGCCAGCGGCCTTCCCGCAGCCCGTGGCTCAGATTGGCGACACTTCAGGCTGGGAATAGCCGAGCCAAACCGGGCGTATTGTTCGCATCAGAACTTTCTGCGTCATGACATAAATGCGGCTGTGCACCCACTCATTGCCATGAACAAGCCCACCACCGCTCTCGCACCACGCATTCAAGTCATCGCCCTCGCCCTGGGCCTGTTTCTCGGCCAGGCCGTGCTGGTCATGGCGCAGCAGCGCGAAGGGTCGCTGCTCGGCATGGCGATGGCCCTGGTGTTCGTGGCCGCCTCGTCGGCCTCCTTTGTGCTGTTCATGCTCAGCCTGCGCGACCGACTGAAACAGGCGGCGATGGCGGCCGAGATCTATGGCTTGCTGGGCGCCATCGGCATCGGCCTGCTGGTGTCGATGAACGCCAGCGAATGGATCGCCTGATTCTGCGATCCACTTGATCAGCGCCTGAACATGGCCGCGGCGCAAGGCCCGCCGGCCGACTGGGCCGCCTCGCCTTCGAGATGTCTGCCCACGCACCCCCTACCCGCCGCGGCTGTTCCGACGAGAACAGCTGGCCCGGCCGCTGCCACGCTGAAATTGTGTCGCCATCTGATGCCGCGCATTAATAACGTTAGCACATGAAAACGGCGTCGTCGTACGAGGTCGGAGATTGCAGCGCGCAGCCGCCGCGTTCGATCTGGCGCGGGCTGCTTGCCTGAGTGCCGGCCGTTCTGGCCTTGCTGTGCATCGTTGGCTTCGTGTTCGCAGGTTACCGCTGGGCGGCAGGCACCAATACCAGATCCAGGCCGCCGCCAAGGCCAAGGGGTTGGAGTCGCTGGTCGCGGCATTGCAATCGCTGCTGGCTCGCCACCAGGAGCTTCCCCGCATCGTGGGCCTGGACCCGCGCATTGCGCTCGTATTGGAAGAGTCGCAGGTCAGCACCACGCTTCGCGAAGCCAATGACGACCTGGAAGCAGTCTCGAAAGCCGGCGCGCTGCAGGCGGTGTACGTGACGGACACGAAGGGCCTGACGATCGCGGCCAGCAACTGAAATACCCAGACCCGTTTGTCGGCAAGAATTTTTCGTTCCGCCCTTATTTTGCGGATGCCATGCGAAGTGGCAGCGGCCGCTTTTATGCGATCGGCACCGCCAGCGGCCAGCCGGGCTCTTACCTGTCGAGCCGCATCGAGCGAAGCGGGTGCGTGCTGGGCGTGCTGGTGGTGAAGGTTGACCTCCGGTCCATCGTCACCGAGTCTCGTGTGGAGAGCGGGCCGGTGCTCGGCGTGGCCGATGAATTCGGCGTCGTGTTCCTGTCGTCGGACCCGGCTTTGCTGTACCGCACGCTGTGCTGGTCAGCGCCGTCGCGATGGCCCGCATGCGCCGCCGCCGCATCGGTGAGGTGCTGCAGTCGCGTGAGGCCTTGAGGCACAGCGAAGCGCGGCTGCGCGCCGTGGCCGACCATCTGCCGGTGATGGTGTGCTTCGTCGATGCCACGCTGCACTTCGCCTACACCAATGCGCAATACGCGCAGATGTACAACAGGGAGCCTTCCCAGCTGAAAGGCAAACACCTGAATGAGGTGCTGGCACCCAGCGAGCACGCCATGGTGCAGCCTTACCTCCAACGTGCACTGGCCGGAGAGAAAGTGATCTTCGAACGGGAATACCAACAGTTGAGAGGTTATCGCTGATTCGAAGCCACTTACCGCCCGGAATGGGACAGGGCCGGCCTGCCTGTGATCGGCGTTCATGTGATGACCCAGGAGATCACCGAAAACAAGCAACGGCTGGCCAGCCTCGAACAAGCGGCGCAGTTGGATCATCTGACACAGTTACTGAATCGCAAGGGCTTTGACTATCAGTTGTCCGAGGCGGTGGAACGCGCGCGGGTGGAAGGCAGTCAGATCGCCTTGCTGTACATCGACCTCGATGGCTTCAAGGCCATCAACGACACCCACGGCCATGCCGTCGGTGCCGATTTGCTGACGGCGTTTGGCCGCAGGTTGTCAGGGCAGGTCAGGTCGAGCGACCGCATTGCCCGCCTTGGGGGCGACGAGTTTGCGCTGCTTCTGCCACGCGTTCACAGCACGGCGGTCGTCGAGCGCCTGGGCTCGATGGTGGTCGGCATGGCCAGTACACCGTTCGAACTTGGCGGCATCGAAGTGCGCGTGGGCGCCAGCGTCGGGGTGGCAACCGGCAACATCTCGGGCGCTGTCGGCCCGAAGGAAATCAAGAACGCCTCGGACGCTCACCTCTACCAAGCCAAGCGCACCGGTAAAGGCCGGTATGTGATGGGCTCGTTCTGATCGCGAAGCAACCCGGGTCAAGGGCGCCGCAAACGCCTGGCGCCGATCAGCAGGGCCAGGCCGATGACAAAGGCAATGCCGCCGTTGATGGCCCATTGCGTTTGGCCGGTCATGAAGCTGCCGGGCAACACATTGATGCCCTGTAAAAACCAGACAGCGCCCACCAGCAACAGCAGCACCGCGACGACATTCAACAAGGTTTTCATCATCAGCCTTTGAGAGGATCGTGAAGCAGCCGAGCTTACGGCTTGCAGCGATACCAACCCCACTCGCGGCAAGGCGATGGCGCTTGATGGACAGTGGCCTCATTCATCGGGACTACGGCACTTTCGGCATTTGCGCCGCCGGTCACATTCGCACCGCCTGTCACCTTGCCTTACCACTGGCACGCTATTGAAAAGGCATCGCAACGGACCGACGTAAGTCCTGTTGAATCGTCTCAACGGAAAGCCGCTCATGCCCTTCCTCTTCCTCGTCGTGTTCGTCGTTTTGCTGGTGGGCTGGCTCGCGGGTCAACCGTTATTGACGGCCTTGCGTCGGCAACGCATTCGCCGCCAGCCCTTTCCCGCCGAATGGCGCGACATCCTGCGCCGCCGCGTGCCTTACGTGCGCAGCCTGCCCGCCGATCTGCAGCTCCAGTTGAAGAAGCTGATCCAGGTGTTCGTCGCCGAGAAGGCCTTCATTGGCTGCGGCGGCTTGACCGTCACCCACGAGATGCGCATCACGATCGCAGCGCAAGCTTGCCTGCTGCTGCTGAACCGGCGGCGCGACCATTACTACCCGAACCTGCAGCAGATCCTCGTGTACCCCGGTGCATTCGTCGTCGAGCGCTCGCATACCGATTCCAATGGCGTGCTGCAAGACCAGCGCAGCGTGCTGTCGGGCGAGTCGTGGTCACAAGGTCAGGTCATTTTGTCGTGGCAAGACACGCTCGCAGGCGCGGCCGTGGCCGATGACGGCCAGAACGTCGTGATCCATGAATTCGCCCATCAGCTTGACCAGGAAAACGGCCAGGCGAATGGCGCCCCGATTCTTCCGCGCCGAGAGCGTTACGAGCGCTGGTCGTCTGTGATGAGCCGCGAGTTCGCGTTGCTGCAAGCGCAAGCCGAGCGCGGAGAGCCGACGCTGTTCAATCACTACGGTGCCACCAACCCAGCCGAGTTCTTTGCCGTCGTGTCCGAAGTGTTTTTCGAACAGCCTTTGCGCATGGCCGATGAGCACCCCGAGCTGTATGCAGAGCTGAGTGCGCTTTATCGGATCGACCCGCGCAGCTGGTGAGGAAGTGGGGTGAGGGATCGACGCGACAGCGCTTGGCAGCTGCGCGCTTCATCGCCATCCCGACCACTGTTCAGCTCACTCACCAAATGCTGATCGGGTGATCGGCATCCTGCTGACGCGGCACCTTGCTCAGCAGCGCAGCCACATGAGGCGAGACGGGCTTGGGGGCTGCTTGCATCGGGAAGTCGTCGACCTGAATCACCTTGTCGGCAGCCCGGAGGTAAGCCAAGGCGCGCTGCGGCCGGCGTGAGCGGCGGGCCGCTTCTTCGATTGAATTCGTCTCGCGCAGCACCTTGTTCAACTCGGTGGTCTCGTCGTCGAGCTCAAGCGCCAGTTCCAACGCATCCATCAAGTCCGCCATGCCGCCACTGCGCGGGCGGCCGATGTCGGGTGCGAGGCGATCCATCAAATCAGGCTGCGTCCGCAGGGCTTCGGCCAATGCCAGCTGAGCCTTGTCGAGCGATGGCGTGATCTGGGTCGTACCGCGCAACACGATCGCGCCCAGCAGGCGATGGCTTGCCGACGGCAGATTGGCATACAGCTCACGCAGTGCCGTCGCAGCCAGATGAAGTTGAGTCTGAATCGCCGCCCGCGCAAACGGCAGCATGGCCGGATCGGGCTCATGATGAAAGCGCCACAGCGAAGCACTGGCCATGTACAGGTGCGCGAGCACATCACCCAGCCGGCTCGACAGCAGCTCCATGCGCTTGAGCTCCCCACCGAGCAGGCCCATCGCGATGTCGGCCGTCAGCGCATATTTCGCGCTCACAGTCGCGATCAGCTTGGCTTCAGCCCTTAACTCGGGCGGCACGCTGCCGACCACGTTGGCGCTGAACACCGCGCGGCCGACGTTGCGCAGCACATGCCGGACATGGCCGAGCAAAGCCTCGCCGAGTGCATCGGCATTGCCTTCGGCCACCGCCTGCATTTCATTCAGCACATGCGGGTGGCAGCGGATCGCGCCTTGACCAAAGATGATTAGCGAACGCGTCAGCAGGTTCGCACCTTCCACAGTGATGGCAATCGGCGTGTGCCGATAAGCAATCGACAGCAGGTTCGACGGTCCATGCATGATGGCTTTGCCACCGAGGATGTCCATGCCGTCGTTGATCGCACGCCGGCCGGCTTCGGTCAGGTGCACCTTCAAGATCGCGCTGGCCACACTCGGCCGGTCGCCGGCATCGAGCGCGGCCGCCGTGTAGCGGCGGGCCGAATCGGTCGCATAAAGTTCGACGGCCATCCGCGCAATCAGCCCCGCGACCGCATGAAAACGGCCGATCGGCAGGCCGAATTGCTCGCGAATCTGCCCAT
>CAHJWV010000311.1 GCA_903643055.1 Burkholderiales bacterium
CTGGTGGTGAACTTCTTCGCCATCCGGTCTTCAGCGGGCAACTGGTCGAAGCCGTGGATCATCGCGTCGCGATAACGGTCGGGCATCAGTCCCATCTCGGCCACCGCAGTGGGCGAACTCATCATCGGAATGCGTGCCATGTCGGCGAACGAGCGAAAACTCTCCGGCGCAAAGACGGCGCGTTGCATGCGGCGCCGGTGCAGGCTGCAGCAGGCATAGGTATCGCCGATGAACGCCTTCAGCAGATGGAAGAAATCGCCGCCCGCAGCTTCGCGATCGAGCCGGTCGTCGCCGACATCGAGGGACACATCGCCGAAGCGCAGGTGATGGCTCAGCATCGCGCCGTGCGTGGCCATGTCGGCTCCAGAGGGGTGGCGCCGATGACAGGAATCTTCATGGAGCTGCAGTGAGTTGAGATGATGATGAAGAAGTAAGGATGAGGCCTTGCGCTGCCGCGGGGATGCAGGGCACGGCGGAACTCTACGGCGCGGCCTGGCGCAGACAAACGCCGCACCGCGAGACACACTGTCTCGGGCCCATGGACAAATCCTGCTGACGCCGATGGCGCGCGGCATCGCGGTGAACCTGGTTCGCCCCGCAGCCCATGCGGACGCCGCTGGCAAAGCGGTCGAGATAAGGAAATTGAACCAAGGGAGGGCGAGCCCGGGATGAACAGGCAGCGGATGAGGCTGTGGCCGTGCCCATGTAGCGCTTATTGACGAAGCGCTTTTCTGCGCAGCCATTCATGCTGCAACGCGGACAGTCTGTCTCCCGATGCGGCGTTTCTCGATCCAGGCCATCGCCCTAGAGTGCAGGCTTGCCAACCGTGCTTCGGCGCGAGCGGCGCACACCATCCCCATCAGGCCCGTACCCATGAAGAAAGCCGTCACCGGCGCGCGCAAGCGGCGCCTGGTTCCTGTCAAACCCTCTCACCGGGCAGGTGCTCAAACAGTGCATGCGCTGGCGATGCAAAGCCGTGGCCTGCGTGGTCTGCGTGATGAAGTGCGGCGATGAACGACCGCTTGCAACATGACGATGGCAAACCCGGCCGCGAGGGCTTGCTGGGCCATCGCACGCACGGCGGCGATGCGCCCGACCCGGTGAAGCAGGAATATCTGCGCATCGGGAAAATTGCGGGCAGCTGGCACCGGCGCGCATCGATTCGCAGCGACATTGACGCACATTTGGAAGGTTATGCCGATCCGGGCCTGCCCGATTACCCGATCGCGCTGGTGCCCTTCGCGGGCCACCCGCGCTTTCTGGCGGCTTCACCCGAGCAGCAGCGCGACATCCTGAGCTGGGGCTGGCTGGCTTACAACGACCGGACGATCCAGAGCGAAGAGTACCTAGCGAACCCGTCGTTCACCGCGATCATGCATGGCGCCTGGCCGGGCGCTGACGACATCCGGCTTCGCCAGTCGGTTCAGCAGTGCCTGATCGACGAGCACTTCCATACGCTGATCCACATGACGGCAATCCACGAGACGCGGGCCTTCCGCGGCCTCACCGCGCAGCTCGATTGCCCGCCATCGATCACCTGGCGCCGGCTGCTGCAGGCGCAGGCGCGGCCCGAGGCGGCCGAGCCCTGGCAGCGCCGGGTGCTGCAGCTGCTGTATGGGGTGGTGGCCGAAGTCAGCATCAAGGCTTATCTGAATCTGATCGCCGACAACGAAACCATCCAGCCCAAGCATCGCGTGATCGCGCAGGTGCATAACCGCGATGAGTCGGCTCACGGACAATTGCTGGTCGAAGTGACGAAGGTGCTGTGGGAATCGATGCCCGAGCGCGAGCGGCGCTTCTTCATTGATGAAATGCCGGCCGCGCTGACGGCCTTTGTAGAACAGGATTTTTCCGCATGGCGCGCGATTCTTCGCCATGTCGGCCTGCCGGGTACCGATGAAGTGATCGGCGATTGCGAAGCCGAGGCGGCCGAGAAGAAAAAGATGGTTCGCGATGTCTCCGGCCTGCGTCAGCTGGCCAGTGAACTCCATATCCTCGATCAGATCGATTTCCAGTTCGCATAGAGAACACGATGCGTACCCTCATCATCGACAACTACGACTCCTTCACCTTCAATCTCTTCCAGATGATGGCAGCGGTGAATGGCGAAGAGCCGATCGTCGTGCGCAATGACCAGATCGACTGGGAAGCACTGAAGGCGCAGGCCTTCGACAACATCGTGATCTCGCCGGGCCCGGGCACCGTGGAGCGCGAGGCCGACTTCGGCATCTGCAAGGCTGCATTGCTGGAAGCGCCGGTGCCGATGCTTGGCGTGTGCCTGGGCCACCAGGGCATCGGCCATCTGTATGGCGGCAAGGTGCGCCATGCCCCCGAACCGATGCATGGCCGGCTGAGCCCGGTGTTCCATGATGGCTCGGAGCTGTTCGATGGCATCCCGCAGGGCTTTCAGGTCGTGCGCTACCACTCGCTGCTGGTCGATAACGCGCTGCCGCCCGACCTTCAACGCACCGCCTGGACGCAAGACGACATCATGATGGCGATGCGCCACCGCAGCCTGCCGATCTGGGGTGTGCAATTCCACCCCGAGTCGATCTGCTCGGAATACGGCGATCGGCTGCTGCGCAACTTCCGTGACCTGACGCACCGTGCCAGCCCAAGGCGGTCGTCGATGAAAGCGGCGTCGGCGAACACCGCAAGGCACGGCACGGCAACACGCGACGCAGCGCAGGAAATGGTGCGGGGGCAAACCATCCCCCGCCTCTCGGTGGTGCCAGCGGTCAAGCGTGATGCCATCGAGCCGGCAGGCTTTCAGGTGAAGGTGCGCAAGCTCGCGCTGCTGCCGCCGGCCGATCAGATTTACGACGAGCTGTTCCAGGGCGAGCCGACATCGTTCTGGCTCGACTCCAGCCGCGCCGAGGCGGGGCTGTCGCGCTTCTCGTTCATGGGCGATGCCCGAGGCCCGAACAGCGCGATCGTGTCGTACGACGCCCAGCGGCGTGAAGTGACACAGAAGCGCGGTGACACCGTCACGCACTTCGATGAGTCGATCTATACCTATCTCGAGCGCGAGCTTCGGCTGCGCAGCTGTAGCAACGAAAGCCTGCCGTTCGATTTCAACTGCGGCTTCGTCGGCTACTTCGGCTATGAGTTGAAGCGCGAGGCGGGCGCCAGGCATCGGCATGTGAGCGACTATCCGGATGCGATGTTTCTGACGGCCGACCGCGTGATCGCGTTCGATCACCAGGAGCGGCAAACCTACCTGCTGTGCCTGGCCGGCCCCGGCGTGGCTGAGAGCGACGCCGCGCTGGACTGGCTCGAGGCCACCGAGCGGCACCTGCGCGGCGAGCGCAAGCGCCCGCGGCCGGC
>CAHJWV010000312.1 GCA_903643055.1 Burkholderiales bacterium
CACCGCCGTTGCCAAAACCACCACCGCCGCCTCCACCCCCACCGAAGCCGCCACCGCCTCCACCAAAGCCACCGCCGCCGCTGCGGCCTCCGCGGTTACCGCCACCACCGCCGCCCCCTCCACCGCCGCCGCCATTTCGGCCACCACGGCGATGGAAAGCGTCCGCGCCGATGTAGCCCACCGAGGTCTGCAGCGGATCGGGCTCACGCGGCCCGCCCTTCTTCTGCCCACCCTGCTGGCTGCGCGGAGGTGCGCTGCCACCGGCACCAAAGCCGCCACCACCGCGGCCAAAGCCGGCACCACCTGCCGGCCCACGTGGCTTCTGAACGAAGCGCTTGTCAAAGGTCTGCTCGAGCGGATTCGGGATCTTGCTCGGATCGAAGTCGAGATCTTCGTCGCGGTCGTAGTCGGTCTGTGGTTCACGCGGTGCTTCGCGCATTTGCGGCTCGCGGGCCGGCATCGGTGCTTGCGAATTCGGGCCGCGCGGACCATTGCGTGGGCCCCGGTCGTTCGGGTTGTTGGAGTTATTGGGATTGTTCGGGTAGTTGCGCCCGTCGCGCTGGCCCTGCCCTTGCCCACCTTGAGCGTTCTGCCGGTTTTGATTGACGGGGCCACCCTGGCGATCATGGCGGTTGTTGTCGTTGCGGTTGTTGGACCGCCCGCCGTCTCGGCCGCTCTCTCGACCATTGTCACGGCCACCCTCTCGGTTGTTCTCGCGGGCACGGCCTTCTGGCTGCCCTTCACGGCGAGCCACACCCGGGCCGCCCGCGAGGCGGCGGATGGTACGCACATCGGAATCATCCAGATCGACCCAGACACCGCGCTTCAAGCCTCGCGGCAGCACGACAGTGCCATAGCGAATGCGGATCAACCGGCTGACCGTCAGGCCCACCACGTCGAACAGCTTGCGCACTTCGCGATTGCGGCCTTCGGTGATGACGACGCGGTACCAGTGATTGGCACCTTCGCCGCCGCCATCGTCGATCGAGCGGAAGCTGGCCGTCTGGCCCTCGACCATGACACCGGCCAACAGGCTGGTTTTCGCTTCCAGGGTCAGCGTACCCAGCACGCGTACCGCGTATTCACGCTCGACACCGAAGCGCGGATGCATCAGCTGATTCGCCAGTTCACCGGAGTTGGTGAACAGCAGCAGGCCTTCGGTGTTCAGGTCGAGCCGGCCGACCGATTGCCATTTGCCTTGCTGCAAGCGTGGCAGACGGCGAAACACCGTCGGCCGGTTTTCCGGATCGTCATGGGTCACCACTTCGCCGGCGGGCTTGTGGTACGCAATGATGCGAGGCGGCGGCGGCACGATGCGCACGCGCACCGGCTTGCCATCGACCTTGATCTGATCGCCAAACGAGATGCGCTGGCCGATGTGGGCCGGCTGATCATTGACGGTCACATGGCCATCGACGATCAGGTCTTCCATGTCGCGCCGCGAGCCAATGCCGGCCTGCGCCAGCACCTTGTGCAGCTTCGGTGCATCCGGCTCGGCCTGCAACACACGCTTGTATTCGCCGGGAGCCTCTTCCGCCACAGCTTCTTCTGCCGGAGGTTCGGCGTCGAAATCGCCCGACAAGACCTGTGCGAACAACTCACCCGCCTGAGCCGCCACCACCTCGGGTGACGGCGGCGCGCTGACGGCTGCGGCGCCCTCGCCTGCCTCGCCGTCTTCACTCGGCTCGCTAACCAGCTCGTCACGCGGACGATCCTTGCGGCCACGGCGGCGGTTTCTGGAAGAGCGCGGACCGCCATCATCGCGATCGAACTCGCCGCTCGGTGCAACGCCTGAACCGCCTTCTGTTGGGGGCGCCACTTGCGCAGGCACCGCCGGCTCGATAGCCTGGGTTTCGCCGGAGGGCTCGGAGGTGAAAGATGGCGCTTGCCCAAGCGCAGCAGCGACTACCGGAGCGTTGACAACCGGCTCGGCGGCAAGCGACACAGGCGCCACAACCGGCGCGGCTGATGCAGCCGGCGCAGCCGCAGGTGCCGCAAAAAATTCCGCTTGCACCGGCTCCGAAGCCGACTCGTCATCTGCCCTGGCGCCAAACACCTCGGATGCCTTTGGCGGCGCGCGGCGCTTGCGCGCCGGCTTCACGACGCCCTCCGCCGGCGCCTCTTCGAGCGCTGAAGCAGCCGGCGCAGCCGCCACCTCTTCAACCGGCGCAGCCTCTGCCTTGGTCGTGCGACGACGTCGCACCGGCTTGGCTTCCGCTTCAGCAGCGTCAGCGTTTGCAGGGATCGGCTTCAACGGGTTGTCTTCGGATTCATTCATGCTTGGGGTCCATCGGGTCGGCATCTGCCGCAGGCTCGGATTCGAGAGGGGGTTGATCGGTGGGCACGGCCGCTGCCGAATCGGCTTGCAGATCGGGCGGAGGAAACTCAGGAGAAAAAGATTCGGGAGGGGAGGAAATCGGAGCGTCGTTGCCTGTCGTTGAATGCGTTGCGGCGCCAATGGCTTCGTCGCCGAGGGGTTCTGGCAGCGCTGTTTCCGGCGCCACTTCGGTGATCACGGAAGCCAGCGATTCCGCGCTGACGTCAATGCCATCGGCCCCGTCAAGTGGCGTCGCTTCAAGCGTTGCGATGGTGTCGGGCGCGGCCTCCACAGCTGGCGCCTCGCCCGCGGGCATCTCTGAAGCCGATGCCGAGGCATCCTGTTCGGCATCAAGCAAGGATGCCTGCTCCGCCATCGCATTGGCCAACGCACCGGCGCCCAAGGCCGCCTGCTCCAGCATCGGCAATTGCTCCAGGCTGGCCAGGCCCAGATCGTCGAGGAACTGGCGCGTCGTTGCATACAGCGCCGGGCGGCCCGGGCCTTCGCGATAACCGATGGCGTCGATCCAGCCGCGGTCTTCGAGTTGCTTGACGATCTGCGTCGTCACCGTGACGCCGCGAATGTCTTCGATGTCGCCACGCGTGACCGGCTGGCGATAAGCAATGATGGCCAGCGTCTCCATCACAGCGCGCGAGTATTTCGGCGGCTTCTCGGGATTGAGCCGATCGAGGTAGTCACGCATCTCCGGGCGGCTCTGGAAACGCCAGCCATGGGCGAGCGCAACCAGTTCGACGCCGCGGCCTTGCCAATCGCGCATCAGCTCATCGAGCAGCGCACGCAGACTGTCCGCGCCGAGCTCGTCAGCGAATAGCGTGCGCATGTCCCTCAGCGGGAGCGGCTGCTGTGCACAGATGAGCGCGGTTTCGAGGACGCGCTTTGCATCCTGTGTGTTCATGGACTTCGTCTACATCCTTTGCAGGAGGACCGGCTGGCTTTCCGGCAGCGGGCTCGATTCACTTCAGCCCCTGCCCGGGCGGGCTACTCGCATCGGCGGGCCCGAATCAACGGCTGAAAGTGGGTGACCTCAAGGTTCGAACCGCTTATTCCGGTGAACCGTCTCTTTGCGCCCATTGGCGCGGTCACATCCATTGGCAAGGGCGTGTTGCGCGACGCAATCAGCGCATCAAACGCCGGGGACCAAGGGAGGGATGGGCCGCATTGTATAGAACCTGATCAAAGCGTGCCATCTGCCGCATGGATTGCATCCCAGGCGCTTGCAAAGTCCTCCGGTGCAGGGGCATCGAACCACACGCGTTCGCCATGGTCGGGATGATCGAAACCGAGGCGTGTGGCATGCAAGGCTTGCCGCTGCAAGCCCAGGCCCGGCCGACCGGCATACAGTGCATCGGACAGCAACGGGTGGCCGCGATAAGCCAGGTGCACGCGGATCTGATGGGTGCGGCCGGTGTGCAGCTTGCAGCGCACCGCGCTGAACAAGCCTTCCTCGAATTGCGCCGTCGCCAGCCGGGTGACCTCGGTCTGCGCCGGCTTGCCCTGCCCGACAACCGCCATCTTGACGCGCGTCAATGGATCACGGCCGATCGGCGCATTGATCTGAAAAGTTTCATTCACCGGCCGCCCATGAACCATCGCCAGGTATTCGCGGTGCACCTCGCGCGCCGCGATCGAGCGCACCAGCGAGGTCACAGCGGCCAGCGTCTTGCCAACCACCATCACGCCCGAGGTGTCTTTGTCGAGCCGGTGCACGATGCCTGCGCGCGGCAAGGTAGCAGCGCCTGGATGATGGGCCAAGATGCCGTTGAGCAGGGTGCCCGACCAGTTGCCTGCCGCGGGGTGAACCACCAGGCCGGCGGGCTTGTTGACGACCATCACATGCGCGTCTTCGAACAAGATCGGCATCGCCATCGGCTCGGCGCGGAAGGCCCGGCTCTCCGCTGTCGGCACCAGGTCGATGCTGATCTCCTGGCCGGCCTGCACCTTGCGCGATGCCGAACTCGCGGCCACGCCGTTGATCCACACATGGCCTTGCTCGATCAGCGTTTGAAGGTGATTGCGCGAGAACTCGCCAGCCAACTCGACCAGCGCCTTGTCGAGGCGCATGCCATGGAAGCTGCGGTCGATGACCCTTTGTCGCCGCTCGGGTGCGTCATCGTCTTCGGCTTCTTGCTGTGAGCTTGGCTCGGCGTCGGGCGATGGGTGAACCATATAATCTTTGTTCTTCTTTTTGATGAGGTGCGCCGCTCTGGCGGTGCCAAAAGCGCATGGATCGGATTCGTTGGGTAGGCCGGATTTGCAGCGTGGCGTCGATCGCCCTGGTGATGCTGCTTGCAGCATGCGGCTCGACACCGAAGGATGAAACGGCCGGCATGAGCGTCGAGAAATTGTATTCAGAGGCGCGCGAAGAAGCCACCTCCGGCAATTACGAACGCGCGATCAAGCTCTACGAGCGCCTCGAAGGCCGTGCCTCGGGCACGCTGTTGGCACAGCAAGCGCAGCTCGAACGCGCCCACATCCTCTACAAGACTGGCGAGAAGGCGCAAGCGCTGTCGGTCATCGAACG
>CAHJWV010000313.1 GCA_903643055.1 Burkholderiales bacterium
GTTCGGGTTGATGCCGGCGGTGGGCAATTGCAGGGTGCCAGTCTTGCCGGCCTGGATGTTGCCCTGGCCATCGGCCGGGTAGCCCATCAGCTTCAGGCCCTGGTTGTTCACCAGGAAACCTTCCTTGCTGATCTGGAACTGGCCGTTGCGCGAATACACCGTCTGGCCGCCATCGCTCAGCTCGAAGAAGCCCGAGCCATTGATCGCCACATCGAGCGAGTTTTCGGTGGTGGTGGTGGCGCCTTGCTTAAATTGCTGTGTCACCGCCTGCAAGTTCACACCCATGCCGACGTTGGTGCGGCCGCCGCCGCCGCTGAGCGCCGAGGCATACATGTCGCCGAACTCGGCGCGCGAGGTCTTGGCGCCATAGGTGTTGGCGTTAGCGACGTTGTTGCCGATGACTTCGAGGCTCTTGCTCGCAGCGTTCAGACCGGACAGACCTTGTTGGAAGCTCATGGATGTTCCTTGTTAAACCGAGATGCGGGCCGCGCGGGCAGCCGTTGGATGCGGAAGAGAGATCAGTTGTATGACTTGACGCTGCTGTAAGCGGTGTCGCCCGACTTCTGCAACTCCAGCGTCAGCGAGTCGCCAGAGGTGTTGACGGCCACCACCTTGTCGCGCATCAGCGCGGTCGGCTTCAGATCGCTGGCGCCGCTGGTGGCGGTCAAGCGGAAAGTCATGTTGTCGGAGGTGGCCACCGCGCCAGCGTTCCAGTCGAAGCTGTGGGTGCCTGCGGTCTGCGCGCCGAGGTTGACGGTGTCGACCACGCGGCCGGCCCCATTGAGCACCTCCACCTTCACGTTGTCGGCCGCCGAAGTCAGCTCGAAGCCGCCTTGGCCGGTGCCGTCTTCCACACTCATTTTGTTGCCCGGAACAATCACGTCCTTGCCGATCAACGATGCGCTTTGCAGCGCCTGCATCTGCATGAACTGGCCCGACAGTCCCTGCACCGTGCTGTTGAGCTTGTCGACGCCCGACACCGTGCTGATCTGCGCCATCTGACTCGTGACCTGCGCGTTGTCCATCGGGTTCATCGGGTCCTGGTTCTGCATCTGCGTCACCAGCAGCTTCAGAAAGCGGTCCGAGGCTTCGGTTTCGTTGGAGGTCGCCACCGTCTTCTTGGTATTGAGATCGGCGTAGGTCGATTGAATGTTCGAGACGGTCATGACGGTTCCTGGTCAGTTGGATGTCGCAAAAGCAATGAATAAAGCGAGGCTGAGGCGATGGCCTCACTGGCCCATCTGCAGCGTCTTGAGCAGCAGCGACTTCGCCGTGTTCATGACCTCGATGTTGTTTTGATAAGAGCGGGAGGCCGAGATCATGTTGACCATCTCCTCCACCGCGTTGACGTTGCTGTAGGTCACATAGCCGTCGGCATCGGCTTGTGGGTGCTTCGGGTCGTGCACGCGGCGCCCAGGGGTCTGGTCTTCGCTGATGGTGCTGACTTTCACGCCGGCCGCGCCCGATTCACCGATCGTCTGGCCCATCAGCTCGGCCTGGAACGTGACCTGGCGCGCCTTGTAGGCCGTGCCGTTCGGGCCGGCCACGGTATCGGCGTTGGCAAGGTTCGAGGCCACCACATTGAGCCGCTGCGACTGCGCGCTGACGGCGCTGCCGGAGACGTTGAAGATCTGGAACATGCTCATGGGGGCTCTCCGGTGATCTGGCGGTTCGTTCGATCAAAAACGGTTTTCATCACTGGCCGCGGATCGCATCGAGCATCGTCTTCACGCTGCCGTTGATGAAGCGCAGGGTGGCCTCGTAATGCACCGAGTTGTCAGCGAAGTTCGCGCGTTCACGGTCCATGTCGACGGTGTTGCGATCGAGGTTGGTCTGGCTCGGTGCCGCATAAACCAGATTGGCGCTGGCCGCAGCGGCCGTGCCGCTTGCGCCGCCGATGTGGCCGGGCTGGCTCGCCGTCAGCGAGGGGGCGCTGTTGGCCTGCCCGGTCGCTTCGCGTAATGCCTTGGCAAAGTCCATGTCGCGAGCCACATAACCCGGCGTATCCGCGTTGGCAATGTTGCTGGCAATGATGCGCTGCCGCTCCGAGCGCAGGCTCAGCGCCTGGGCTTGAAAATCGAGCGAACTGGTGAGCTTGTTCAGCATGTTGGCGATCTCGTTCCACATGACAACCCGGCAATGAACCGACGGGTCGATGTGAAAGGATTGTGGACAGCCGACTCCAAAACATAAGCGGGAATAGCGGCCGGTTTGCCAGCCATTTCCAGGCCTTGGGGTCGCACTCCGGGCTCTACATTGAGGATGTGGAAAAAACATCTCTCCTGCTGCGCTGGCTTCTCACCCCGCTCGTCGTGATGGCGCTGATCTGGGCCCGTGACAGCGCTGCTCAGGCCACGCCTGCAAGCGAGGTCGCTAACTCGTCAGATGCGCAGCAAACCGTGCCCGACCAGGTACGCCAGTTCGTGCTCGGAAAGCTCGCGCCTGACGCGGCAGCGCCCGGCCAGCCCCGGGTCGAAGTGCTGCTGGGCCAACTCGATGCCCGGCTGCGCCTGGCGCCTTGCGAACGCATTCAGACCTACCTTCCAACCGGCGTTCGCCTGTGGGGCAAGACACGCGTCGGCCTGCGCTGCGTCAAGGGCGCGACGCCGTGGAATGTCTACCTGCCGGTCACCGTGAACGTCTATGGCCGCGCGCTGGTGGCTGCCGGCGAATTCCCGGCCGGCCACGTGCTGGCTAACGCCGATTTTCGTGAAGCCGAAGTCAACGTGGCTGAGGAACTGAGCAACCCGATCGTCACCGATGTGCAGGTGCTGATCGGGCGCACGCTGGCCAAGCCGGTATCGCCGGGGCAAACCCTGAGGCAGGCCAGCCTGAAAGCGCGCCAGTGGTTTGCCGCCGGCGAGCAAATTCAAATTCGTGCCGTGGGCAACGGGTTTGCCGTGGCCAGCGGCGGCGAAGCACTGACGGCAGGGCTGGAGGGCCAAGTCGCCCGGGTTCGAACCGAATCCGGACGCGTTATCAGCGGCATCCCGGTGGCCGATAAACAACTGGAAATCGCATTGTGAAGAGCCGACCTGCCATGACAATCTGCAAGAAAAAATTAAAGTTCGCTGCCGGACGGGCCGATACACCGTCCATGTTGAAAGGTTAGGGTCCACGCCCAGCCCAAGGAGCACATGATGAAGATCGGCAATCCAGCAGATAAGTCCGTTGCCTCGGTAACCACCGGCAATGCCCGCACACCAACCAACGGTACCGGCAAGGCCCAGGAAACTGGCGCCTCTGACCCCAGCGCCAAGGTTGAGCTGTCGAAAACCGCGTCCAGCCTGTTGTCTTCGAACTCAGCTTCGTCTGATTTCGATGCCGACAAGGTGGCTCGCATTTCGCAGGCCATCGCCGACGGCAAATTCGAGATCAACGCGGAAAAGATTGCCGACCGGCTGATCTCCAACGCTCAGGAAGTGCTCGGCAAGACGCATTGAGCGCCATCCGGCGCTGCGCCCTGCGATAACCCTCCTGCTATTTGGTGAGACTCGACGTGAATACGCCCATGCCCCCCGTGGCCAGTCCCGAACTCGAAGCTGCGCTGGCTGCGGTGGAAACCCAGCTGTCGGCCCTTGGTGAATCGCTGCGCACCAACGACAGCGTGGCCATCGATCACCACGCGACCGAGCTTCACCGAGCACTGGCGCGCGCCGTCGACCATTTCATCAACGCGGCCAAAAACGGCCCGGTGCCTCCGCCGCTTCGAGAGCGCCTGATGCTCGCCAGCGGCTTGGTGGCCTCGCAGCGAGAAGCGCTGGCCCGCGCCACTGCGGCGCTCGATCGGGCAATCGACGTGCTGATGCCCCGCGAGCAACGCACCGGTGGCCTCTATTCCGCAGTCGGCAGCGCCGATCGTGGCCTGCTGCGCGGCGGCTCGCTGCAAGCCTGACCCGGCGGCTTTCCCAGCTTCTCGATCCGCCTTCCAGGCCCGCCTGCAATTTCAGCAGGCGGCCCGGCGCGATCACCCAGGTGTGCTTCGTGTTGTCCTAACACGACACCTCAGCGCATCAACCACGCCTTGATCTGCACCCGGTCGAAGCGCTTTCGCGCGACATCGAATTTGCTGCGGCAAACTGGCGGGTCTCGATCGATCACGCCCAGCGATGCCCACCCACGGTTTCAGCCACTACAACCTGCGCGTTCCGCGGCCCCAGCTCGAAGAATTGCGCGATTTCTATCGCGACATCGTGGGCCTGGTGCCCGGTGAGCGGCCGCCATTCCAGAGCGTCGGTTATTGGCTTTACGCCGGATCTCGCCCTGTACTCCATTTGGTAGAAGCCTTGGTAGAAGATGGGGTAGAAGGCTCGGCGGCGTCATCGCCCTCGTCACCGCACACCTTCGACCATGCGGCCTTCGAATGCAGCGACCGCGAGGCATTCGAGCACCGGCTGGCGCAGCGCCAAATTCCCTACCAAGCCGACCCTGTGCCTCAGCGCGGTCAGGTTCAACTGTTCTTCCGTGACCCCGCCGGGCACGGTGTGGAATTGAATTTCCAGGAAACGCTTCGTTGATCGCGGTCGAGCCAGCCGCGCGGTGTTGGAAGCCATGACGTTTCCCCTTCGATCCATTCACGGCGAGCGTCCTAAAGCGCCCGAAAGCGCTCGAAATGCAATACCCCATCTCATGGCCTAACTCATGACTGCCCTGCAAGCCGAACCGAATCCATCGATCTCCGACCCCGCGGCAGGAACGCTGCCGGCTTACCCCACGCTGCAGACCGAACGCCTGCGGCTGCGAGAGCTCACCGTCAGCGATGTGCCTGCGATGTTCGCCATCCACAGCGATGTCGAGGCGATGCGCTGGTTCGGCACCGATCCGTTGACGGAGTTCGGGCAGGCCGAAGAAATGATCAACACCTTCGCGGGTTGGCGGCGCCTGCCGAACCCCGGCACGCGCTGGGGTATCGAACATCGGGCCACGGGTGAGCTGCTCGGCTCCTGCGGCCTCTTCAAATGGAATCGCGGCTGGAGGAGTTGCACCCTCGGCCATGAGCTGAGCCGACCGGCCTGGGGCCAGGGTTTCATGCGCGAAGCGCTGAACTGCGCGTTGGAATGGGGTTATGTGCAGATGGCACTGAACCGCGTTGAGGCCCAGGTTCACCCCGAGAACACGCCGTCGTTGAACGTCGTTCGTGGGCTGGGCTTTGTCGAAGAAGGCCGGCTGCGCCAAGCCGGGTTCTGGCTCGGTGAATACCACGACCTGATTCAGTTTTCGCTGTTGCAACGGGAGCGCGGCGCACCTTCAGCTGGCTGATTGCAGGCGCTGCCAGCCTTCATCTCACGTGCGGCCGCGCAAGGCCGCGCGATTTAAGGCAGGCGCTGAATCCACACCTAACGCCAAGGCCGCACTGTGCCCCGCACAGCCGAGCGCGAAGCACGCCACGTGCCGTGCCTGGGCTTTACTGCGGGCGAAGAAAGACATCGACGTCCGCGTTATCGATCGCCTGGCGTGCGCGCCGCGCCAGCCCGATCACGCGTGTGAAACCGGCTTCGCTGGCGCCGGGCAGTTGCTGGTACAGGCTTTTGACGTAGCCGATGCGATCGGAACTGCAGATGCTTTGCCCGGTGCAACTCAGCACCCTCTGGTCGTCCATGTCGCACAGCGTGCCCTCGCGGCAGGCGCTCAGGCGCAAGGCCAGAGACAGCTCGGCTTTGCCGGTTTCATCGTCGGCCGCATAGGTTTTTCTATCGAACCAGAAGGTATTCAGATTTCTCGGTGCGTCGGCCGTATATGAAACTAGAAAAATCAATAAATCATTCTGTGAAAGCAGCAAGGGGTCATTTTGCTGTAGTAATTCGGTGGCAAATTTTCTCAAAAGCGCTGAGTCCTGGTGCCGAAATGCCTGCAATACCAGGCCTTGCAGTTGATAAAGCCGATCGTTGTCATCTGATTTACCAAGCAAGGACATATATAACTCGGCAGCTTCGCCCGGCAGGAATGAACTGCAGCGCGCATTGAATGACTCCACCATCGACAACTTCTCAGATGAAATTGTTCCCGAATTGCGAATATCTTCTTCCATGCCTTTGTCAGCCCATTTCTTCAAGGCGCTGAGGCTGCGACCGCAGAGTTTGGCAACATACATTCCATAAAACCGGCCCCCTTGTTCCGGATGTTCAATGGCGCTGCGCGCAAAGGCCCGCCAATCGTGCGCAGCGGCGAACGATTGCTGCATCGCTTCATAAGGCGTTGCTTTACGCTGAGCAAGCGCTCGCGTCTCTATGGCGGGAGAGACCGATACCACCGCGGGTAACACCAATGCGCCATGATTCGACGCTGGCGCCGTAGATGCCTCCGGCAGCACGGGTTCGCTGTTCAGAGTATGCGAGAAAACATAAATACCAAAAGCTGCTGATATCAGCAGCAAGCCGGCCAGCGCATAACGCTTTGACCCGTCCCTCATCATGGCTCAACCTTATTTCTTCATCAACAATCCCAATATAATACCACTTGATGACCAATTCAAACCTTGCAAAAATGCAACAAGGTTTTCACGATGCCTTAACCTCATTTAAGAAAATGACCTCAATTGCGCGGTCTAAATCGATAAACAACCCGTAGATAAACTTCTGCGAAATAGGAGGTAATCACATACACGCAAGTTTCAAGTGGCAAAGCGCTTGTTTCCGTGTCGTCGTCGCGGGCACTTCATGCCAGTCAATGTCGTTTTTTTCATCATCGTGCGCGATTAGTCGCTCTTGCGTAACGCAAATCGCCTAAACGCCACACAGTGCACTGCCTTCGTGCATTTGCTTCGAATACCGAGTTTGAACATTCATGCCGATGCTTACAGCGATGTTTTCTCGTCAGCCGCTCCGCCGCTGAAAGGGGGCTTGATACAGCCAGACCGGCCGCCCATCCGGGCACCGATGGATGGCCTTGGGTTCCAACTCGGTGGCTTCGAATTCCAAACTGGCCATCCAGGCGCCAGCGCGCAATTCGGTGGTGGCCTTGCGAACGGCTTTCGGCATGCTTTCCGGGCGCTGGAACAAATAGACCAGGCCATAAGGCGCCCACCCAGCGGCCCAGATGTCAGCCCGCATCACTCGCGCAGGCACGCCGATGGCGCGGCAACGCAGCGCACAGGCCAGGCGCAGCGGCCAGCTCCATTCCATGCCTTCGATGCGTTGCTGCGGATATTCGGCATGCAGCTCGCGCAAGCCATCGCCGAGGCCGCAACCGGCGTCGACCAGACGCGCATCCGCCGCCAGCGGTGCCAGCAGCGCCAGCCCGCGCAAGGCGCCACGCGGCGTCGGGAACACCGGCGCATCGCGCCAGGCGTGCACCGGATACATCGTCAGCAACACGATCAGCGGCAGCAGCCAAGCCCAGGCCGGCATGCCACCGGCCACGCCGGACACCAGCAGCGACATCGGAAAGCCACACAGGATGAAGACGCGGCGCCAGCGCGTCGCGCCCAGCAGCGACAGCGCGGCGCCGCTCGCGCTGGCCATGAGCACCGCGAGCCAGGTCGGCGCACCCAGCGCGTGCAGCCCGAGGAATACGCCCCATGCCGCCGCCCAGACCAGCAACGCGGGAAGGGGCCAGAGCACGCGTCAGGCCCCGGGGCAGATCAGAAATGAAAGGCGAGACGCAACGCGCCCCAATGCTTGCCGTTGACCGTGATCGGTGCAGCGACTTCCTTCAGTAGCACGAACTTGCCACCGCCCATGTCGCGCCGATAGGTCTGCAGCAGAAACGGGCGCTGGTTGCGCGCCGAGGCCAGGCCGGTGCGGTCGTTGAAGATGCGGCGATAGCGGCTGTGGGCGGTGTCCCAATCCAGCTCGCCGCGCTGCGGCTGGCAATAGCGCCGGTTGTGGGTCGCGACATAACCGTTGCGGTCGACCGCAATGCAGAACACGATCTTCGGATCGCTGCCCAGCACCCGCTCTTGCACCGGCGGGAACAGCCGGTCGGCCAGCCCGATGAAGCGCGTCGTGAACTGCGGCGGGTTGGTGCCGGCCATCGGCGCGTAGCGGTCATCGAACAAGGCCTCCTTGCGGATCACCTCGTCGCGCAACGCAGCTTCGAGCAGTGACGACACCTCAGCCGCGGCCTGGCGAACGGTCTGGATGAACGGCGTATCTTCGGTCACCACACCACATTTGGACACCAGCTCGATCAGGTTCTCAGAAACGCGAAGGAATGATTCGCTGTGCCCCATCGCCGCATCGAGCGCGCGGCTGGCCGATTGCATCTCGGCGTCGATCGTCGTCATCTGCTGATTGAGCGCATCGCAGATGCCACGGCTTTGCTCGGCCGCAGCGGTCACCCGCGACACGCCGCCCTCGATGTCGGCCAGCGCGCGTTGAAAGTCGCTTTCACTGGCTTGCCCCGGCCGGGCCTCGATTTCACGCGACAGCGCTTCGATGCGCGTGTGCAGCTCGCCGACCGTGCTCATGATCGCCTTCGACGAACTCTCGACGCTGCTGGCCAGATCCTTGACCGCATCGGCGACGACACCGAAGCCGCGCCCGGCCTCGCCGGCGCGCTTGGCTTCGACCGACGCGTTGAACGCGACCAGCCGCGTCTGCAGCGCAATTTTCATGATCTGCCCGGCCGCCTGCGAGACCTGACGCAAGGTCTCGACGATGCCGACCACTTCATCGCCCACCGCCTCCACGGCCTGGCGCGCGCGGGCCACGGCTTCGAGGCTGCCGGAGGTCACGGCGCTGATGTCGCCTTGAGCCTTCGTGATGTTCTTCAGTTGCTGAGACAGCTCGGCCACGGCTTGCGCCTGGCGGGCCGCGCCCTTCAAGGTGTCATCGATCTGGCCGCGCACCTCGGCCGCTTCGCGGCCCATCGTCGACGTCTTGTCGCCGATGGCTTGCACCGCCGCCAGCAAATCGGGCGCGGCAGAGGCCGTCGGCTCGATTGCGGCGTTCGCACTCGGCGCAGCGGCGCGGGATGATTTGAAAATCTGGAACATGGTGTCCCGAGGGTCACCACTCGCGCAACTTGACCCGCAAGCGCGCGATCGACTGGCTGTGCAGCTGACACACCCGGGATTCGGTCACCTTCAGCACCGCAGCGATTTCCTTCAGATTCATGTCGTGCTCGTAATACATGCTCATCACGTACTGCTCGCGCTCGGGCAAGGTCTTGATGCCTTCGACCAGCGCCTCGCGCATGCGGTGGTCCTGCAGCTGCGCAAGCGGGTTAAAGCCCGCGTCTGCCACATGCCGATCAAGGTAGTCGTTATCACCTTCATCGCCCGCCATGTCTTCGAGGTACACCAGCTGCGTGCCGCGCACTTTGCCGAGAAGCTCCTGGTATTCGGTCAGCGTCACGCCCATCTCGCGGGCGATCTCGCTTTCGGCCGGGGCACGGCCGAGCCTTTGCTCCAGCTTGTGGACGGCGGTCTCGATGCTGCGCTGCTGCTTGCGCACGCCGCGTGAGAGGTAATCGGTGCCACGCAGCTCATCGAGCATCGCGCCCCGAATGCGCTGGGTCGCGAAGGTCTCGAACTGCACGCCCTGCCCTGCATCGAAGCGGCTCAGCGCATCGGTCAGGCCGATCATGCCGACCTGGATCAGGTCATCGAGTTCCACATTGGCGGGCAGCTTGGCGATCATCTGATGCGCCAGCCGCCGCACGAGCGGGCTGTATTGCTTGAGCATCGAGTTGACGTCGAGTTGGCCTTTGGCGGTGTACATGGGTCAGCTCCGGAGATTCAGTTCAATGCGTGTTGTTGTGTGCCGAGCAACGCACCGCTGCCGGTGGCCATGAAGCCCCCGCCGTGTTGCTGCAGCACCTCCTGCGCCCAGCGGCGCAACGGGGGGGTGGTCGGGTCGCGCGCATCGGACGACGGATCGATCTGCATCCAGTCGCGCACCACGGCGCCCAGAAAATCATCGGCACAACTGGCCAGCTGCATCGCAATGCGGGAAGCACGCGGCGAGCTGGGGGCGGCGCACAACAGCAGGTCATGCACCTTCAGGCCAGCGCGCTGCGTCAACAACTTCAGCGCCGCGTAGGCGTGGGTCACGCTCGAAGGCCGGTCGTCGGCCAGCAGCAACGGGCGCGCCTCGCTGCGCGCGAAGAGGCGGCACAAGTCAGATTCGGTCGCATGCACCAGCACCACGTCGGCGTGCGGGGCTGCGTCGGCAGCCGCCTGCAGAAAGCTCGCAGTCGAGCCCTGGGTATCGACATAACGCACCGGCAGACCGCGTGCCGCAAGGTACGACACTT
>CAHJWV010000314.1 GCA_903643055.1 Burkholderiales bacterium
GTTCTCCTTCGGGCTCAGGCCCTTCAGCCAGGCATTGCGTGCATGCACCGCAAACACCTCGCAACCGGCCGCAGCCACCGTGCCGATGAAGTCGCGCACGAACTCGTAGCTTTCGTTCTGGTCGATGCCGATGCGGTGCTTGACCGTCACCGGAATCGACACCGCGTCGCGCATCGCCTTCACGCCGTCGGCGACCAGCGCCGGCTCGTTCATCAGGCAAGCGCCAAACGCGCCGCGCTGCACCCGCTCGCTCGGGCAGCCGCAATTCAGGTTGACCTCGTCATAACCCCACTGCTGCGCCAGCTTCGCGCAAGCCGCCAGATCCTCCGGCTCGCTGCCACCCAGTTGCAGCGCGACCGGGTGCTCCTCGCGATTGAAGTCCAGGTGGCGCGGCACATCACCATGCAGCAAGGCCCCGGTCGTCACCATCTCGGTGTACAGCAGCGTGCGCCGCGTCAACAGGCGATGGAAGAAGCGGCAATGCCGGTCGGTCCAATCCATCATCGGAGCGACGCTCAATCGCCATCGCGAATCGGCTTCGGCGCCCGGGGAATTCATTTCCTTCTGCTGCACTGCTTGCCTCTGCTCTTTGATCGTTCGATTGCACACCGTTGCACACGCCCTCTTTGTTCGAATGCGATTCGCTCTATTGCGATTCGTATGAACGCGATTCGTACGAGTGCGATTGGTTTTAGTGCGATGCCGGCCGTTCCGCTCATCCAGAGATGCAACACGAAGCGGCTCACAAACCCGCCATTTTCTCAGCACTGCCGAGCTCCCGATGGAAACCCGCTCATTCAGAGCGAAATGCGCAAGCCGGTCCGTCGCAAGCTGCCAAGCGTCCGTTCGAATTTCGGCGGCATCCGCTGCATTCTTCCTTTTGCATCGCACGGCTGAGGGCCTGAGGCGCTGCAAAATTCAGGGTTTTCACTTAGCATCTGTGCTCCTCCGCGAAAACAACCCCACCGTGTTGAACCTTCCCCTGCTGGCCATGGCCGCGGCCGCATTCGGCATCGGTACCACCGAGTTCGTCATCATGGGCCTGCTGCCCGATGTGGCCAAAGACCTCGGCGTCACCATCCCTCAAGCCGGCATGCTGGTGTCGAGTTATGCAATCGGCGTCACGATCGGCGCGCCGATCCTCGCCATCGTCACGGCGAGCTGGCCGCGCAAGAAGGCGCTGGTTTCGCTGATGCTGCTGTTCATCGTCGGCAATGCACTGTGCGCATTGGCACCGAGCTACAACTTCCTGATGGTGGCGCGGGTCGTCACCGCGTTCTGCCATGCAGCCTTCTTCGGTATCGGCGCCATCGTCGCGGCCGGCCTCGTGCCGCGAGAGAAACGTGCGCAGGCGGTCTCGATGGTATTCACCGGCCTGACCGTGGCCAACATCCTCGGCGTGCCGCTGGGCACTGCGCTCGGCCAGGCCACGGGTTGGCGTTCGACCTTCTGGGCCGTCACGGTGATCGGCGTGACCTCCGTCGTCGCGCTGTGGCGTTGGCTGCCGTCGGCGCTGCCGGGCCAGGAAGGCAGCATCCTCACCGAGTTCAAAGCCATCCTGCGCACCCAGGTCCAGTTCTCGCTGCTGATCAGCACGCTGGCGTCGACCAGCATGTTCTGCGTGCTGACCTACATCGCCTACATCCTGCGCGAGGTCACGGGCCTGACGCCGGACAAAGCCAGCTGGGCGCTGGTGGTGTTCGGCGGTGGCATCACGGTCGGTGGCCTGGTCGGCGGGCGCTTGGCGGATTGGCGGCTGATGCCTGCGATGGCCGGCCTGTTCATCGCGATCGCCGTGGTACTGAGCATCTTCTCCTGGAGCAGCCATTACCCGATCCCGGCGCTGATCACCTTGTTCATCTGGGGCATCGTCGCCTTCGCGATCGGCCCGGCCTCGCAGCTGCGCGTGATCGACACCGCCAAAGGCGCGCCGAACCTGGCCTCGACGCTAAACCAGGGCGCGTTCAACCTTGGCAATGCCATCGGGGCCTGGCTGGGCGGCGCCGTGATTGCCGCCGGCCGGCCATTCACCGAATTGCCCTGGGTGGGCGCCGCGATCGCGCTGGTGGCGGTGGCGGTGGTATTAACCTCCGCGCAGATCGACCGTTCATCAGCGCGAGCCGCGGCCTGCGTTTGACATACAAAGCAGACCGATTTCGGCTGCTGTGAGCGGCCCATCATGAGATAGCTTAACGCTCCATGCCGACCCTCACTTTAATTGAGACATTAAATATTCGATCGTATCCGCATAATATTTCTCACCTGGGCGGATACTTGCTGCCATTTGAAAATCTTTCAGTGCCAACGCAAAATTCTTCATCTTCAAATACACAAAACCTCGAAGGGCCAAATTCGCATCATCAAGCGGTTCAATGTTTACTGCACGATTTGCATCCAATAAAGCTTGATCAAATTTCTTTAGCGAAATAAAGGCCCGAGCACGTTGATCCCATGCGCCTGCATAGCCTGGTTTCTGCTCCACCACTTGGTCAAATTCATTGATCGCATCTTGATGTTTTCCCATACCAGCAAAAGCTTCACCTAGTTTTTGTCGATAAAGCCAAAAATTGCCGTAGGATAAAGCTTGATTGAAATATTTAACTGCTTCGG
>CAHJWV010000315.1 GCA_903643055.1 Burkholderiales bacterium
AGGCGCGCTGCCTCGGCGCCTGCGCAAATCAAACAGCGAAAGTCGAGTTGCGCCGATCAGCGCGATGTCAGAAACGATAAGCGGTCAACAGGCCGAAGGTGTTTTGCATTTTTCGAAATGCGAGGGGGCTGTCGGCTGCATCGCCGCGCAAGCTGACCAGCGCCGCGCGTGCGCTGATGCTCCATTGCGGCGTGAGGCCATAGTCGGCCCCGAGTGAGAAGCGCAGCGTGTGCAGGCCCGCATCCGGCGTGTACTGGGCACGGCCGGAACGTGCGCTCTGCTCGGCATTGATGCCGAAATAAGCTTGGTTGTACTTCTGATCGGCCCAGCTGAGGCCCGGCCCCGCCGACAGTTTCAGCCGTTGACTGACCGGCAGCGTGGCCTCCAGATCGAGCGTCACCAGCGTGCCCTGGTCTTTGCCCCCCAGATCGGTCGAGACACTGGCATTGGCCTGAAACCCTTGTTGGCTGTAGCCGCCGAACAAGCTGCCGCGCACGGTGTTGTCGATGTCACCGAGACCGGCCAGTCGCGCGTCATCTGACTCCTCGCGTGGCTTGCCCAGCCCGCCGCCCACGGCCACACCAAGGCGCCAAGTCGGGTCTTGCACCAGGAAGGCACCGATGCCCGCCGGCACGCCCGCGCCCGGCACGCCGCCGAAGAAGAAGCGGCCGTAGCTGGCGCCGATCAAGGGCAAGGCTTTGAACTCGCGCTCGTCACTGCCAGCGAACTTGGGCTTGTTGATCACGCCGGCACCGAGCGTGAACTTCCAGCCGTCGGAGGCGGGCGGCGCTTCACCGGATTGCGCATGCGCGGGCTGCGATAAAAAACCGGCTGCCAGCAAAGCAGCCACCAGCGCGAAGCCGGCTTGGCGTGGAACGGAAAGGCTCATAGAAACAACTCCAAGGTCATCAAACAAAGTTGAACAACGAACGAACGCCAGCCAAGAACGAAGAGCCAGACGGCCGAACAGCAAACAGAAAAAACAGCGAACCGCATCGCAAAGCGCATCGGCCACCGACGAACAAAGGCAAAGGCGGGTGCGCCACGCATCAGGATCAGATCAAGCCTTGGAGGCGGCAACGGGCGATGCGTTCCCCCGACTTCGGCGTGGCGACCCGCACTTCATCCGCAGCTCCAGCCCATGAACCTCACTGAACACCACCGGTGCGACGAGCAAGCTCAGCGCCGTGGAGGTGATCAACCCGCCGATCCTTGGCAAACCAGGCGGAACCGCTCCTGCCCGACGGGCGACACCGCACATAGCGCAGCTGCAGAGCGGAAGACAGGCATGGCATCGCGATCAGGTGGTGATGGCGCCATCGTCTGCGGCTTTCATGACTGTGGATTTTCCGGCCGTCGCGCTTTACCTTCAGCAATGCAAAGCGGCCGATAAGCTCAGCAAACAGTGATGCCTGCGGGGCTTCTTTACAAAGCCGTGCTGCGCCGAGCGGGCCGCTGCGGCTCAGAAAGTCGATTCAGAGAGACAAGCCGATGGGCGAGTCGGTCAACGATTGAAGCCAGCCGGTGGGATCGGCAAGTGCATTCGATGCCCAGGCAGCCCAGTGGTGGTGGGGTGTGATGCCAACACCGACAGATCCGAAGGGGCCGATCGGCCCGCACCTTCAGCTGCCTTTCAAGCGCTGCACCACGCCCTCGCCGGCCACCCGGCCGCTGGCCAGGCAAGCGGTCAGCAGGTAGCCACCGGTCGGCGCCTCCCAGTCGAGCATCTCACCGGCACAGAACACGCCGGGCAGTGCCTGCAGCATCAACGCGGCATCCATGGCGCCAAGCCGCACACCGCCAGCGCTGCTGATTGCCTCATCGATCGGGCGAGGCGCACGCAGCGTCACCGGCACGGCCTTGATCGCCTCGGCCAGGCGGCCGACGTCGGCAAAGTCGGCCTTTGAGACGCACTCATGCAACAGCCCGGCCTTCACTCCATGCAGGCCCAAGCGCGTCTTCAGATGGGTGGACATCGAACGAGAGCCGCGCGGGTGCTTCAGCTCTGCCAGCACCCAGTCGGCACTGCGCTGCGGCAGCAGATCGAGCTGAAAGGTGGCGTGGCCGTGGGCGCTGATTTCATCGCGCATGGCAGCCGATGCAGCATAAACCAGGCTGCCTTCGACGCCCCGCTCGGTGACGACAAACTCACCGGTTTGCTGAAAGTTGCGGCCGTTCGTTCCGGTGAACGCCAAACCGACTGACTTCAACGGATGGCCAGCGAAGCGGCTTCGAAAATGCTCGCTCCAATCGGCATCGAAGCCGCAGTTCGACGGCTGCAGTGGCGCGACGTCGACCCCACGCGCTTGCAGCCAGGGAAGCCAGGCCCCGTCCGAGCCGAGCCGTGACCAGCTGGCCCCGCCCAAGGCCAGCACCACCGCCTGAGCTTGCACAGCCCGCTCGCCCGTGGGCGTGACAAAGCGCAGCGCCGGCAAGCCGAGATGTGCGTCTGGCTCGCCCGCCGCTTCGGCCCAGCCCAGCCAGCGGTGCCGCATGTGGAAGCGAACGCCTTGTGCGCGCAAGCGCTGCAGCCAGGCGCGCAGCAAGGGCGCGGCCTTCATGTCGACCGGGAACACACGGCCCGAGCTACCGACGAAGGTCGATATGCCCAGCGATTGCGCCCATTGCCGCACGTCGTCGGGCCCGAGCCGCGACAGCCAGGCTGCGACCGGCTCGCGCTGCGGGCCATAGCGGTCGATGAACGGCGCGAGCGGCTCGCTGTGCGTCAGGTTCAGTCCCCCCTTGCCGGCCAGCAAGAACTTGCGGCCCACCGACGGCATCGTGTCGTAGAGATCGACCTGCAAGCCGGCTTCGGCCATCACTTGCGCGGCCATCAGGCCCGCCGGCCCGCCACCGATCACGACAACAGCAGGTGCGAAAGAAGAATCAGGGGAAGCAGTCATGGGGAACGGTGGGCGCAGAGGGCCTGCATTGTCGGCGACGATGCGGCGGCCCCGATCGCCCATGCGAAGTGGGCCCTCGGGTCCGTTGCCGTGCCGGGCTCGATGTCGACGCGCGATGCATGGCGAGACCGGGCGCGCGGCGGCGGGCCTGACGTGATGCTTCATCTGAGGGGCGACGTCGCGCTCGACCTGACTCGATGTTTCAGGCAAGGTAACGGATCACGTCACGGGCAAGCCAAGCGTTGCGTAGACGGTGGTCCCCGAGACGAGCTAAGCATCAACGCACAAGGCGACATCAGAGTCGCCGTCAGAACGCCATCAGCGCCGCCGCAAGATAACCCTTAAGAAAAATCAGTAAGGAAGGCGGTAAGGAAACCAGTAAGAAAGGCGACAGCCTGTCGACCAAGGGTCAGCGGTGGCGACAAGCCCAGGGGTCGCCAGCGTTCTTCGCCACCTCACCAGCCGATCGCTCATCCGCGATCCACATCACCGAAGCCTGCCATGCGCATCGCCCAAACTCTCATCAAACCTGCCAACCCGGCTCGCGCCTGCCACTCAATACCTTCGCGTGCAAGTCAGACGGTGGTCACGGCGCTCGCCGTGTTGGCCGTGACGGCCGCGCAGGCCGGCCCGGCCGCGAGTTGCAGCGCACAGAGCACGCTGCGCAGCACGCCCGTCATCGAGCTGTACACCTCGGAGGGCTGCAGCTCGTGCCCGCCGGCCGACCGCTGGATCACGCGCGCGGCCAGCACGCCAGACGTGGTCGCGCTGGCCTTTCATGTCGACTACTGGAACGACCTGGGTTGGGTCGACCGCTTTGCGTCAGCGGCCTTCACGCAGCGGCAAGCCCAGCAGCGGGCCGTGAACGGTGCCCGGTTCAGCTACACGCCGCAAGTGGTGATCAACGGCATCGATCGTCCCGATTGGCCACAGGCCACCCTGCCCGCTCGCACAGAGACGGCTGTGCAGATCACGTTGGCGCGCAGCGGTTCGCAATACGCTGCCACCGTGCAGGCCAACGCGCCCTCGCCCGCACGCCTGGCCGCTTATTGGGCAGTGACCGAGAACCGGCATCTGAGCGTGATTCGCGCTGGCGAAAACCACGGCATCACGCTGACGCACGACCATGTGGTGCGCGAGTTTCATCCTGTCGCGGCCTGGCCCGTGCGCTCGGGCCAATCGGTGAGCCTGCAGTTTCTGCCCGCGGGATCGTTCGATGCCGAACATCCGCGGGAGATCAACCTGGTGCTGCTGGACGCCGACACTGGCCGGCCAGTGCAAGCCTTGAAGCTCGGCTGCTAACTAACCAGTCAGTGGATCGGCCCGAGATAACGCCGTGGCCGCAGCGTCGCGGCAGGCGCTCTGGGCGACCAGGTGGGGACCCGGTAAGGCATCCGTGCGACCCGCTCTTCCAACTGCATCAACCGGCCCTGCGCAATGACTCGCGCAACTGCACGCCCATCTCGGGCTTCGCAATGAAAGGGTCGGCCGGGTTGCGCGCGGCAATCATGTCTTGCATGCGCAGTTGCACGGCTTCGAGCGCATCGGGGTGGCTGTAGATGTAGAAGCGGCGCTCAGCCATCGCATCGAAAACGCCCTGTGCCATTTGCGCGGCCGTCATCCGGCCACTGGTCACCGCCTTCGTGACCATCGCCTGCGCAATGATCTGGCTCTTGGTGGGCTTGCTTCCGTCCAGCAAATCGGCCGGCCGGTTGCGGTGGCTGTTGTTGATGCCGGTCGGGATGAAATAAGGGCACAGCACCGAGGCATGGACCTGATCGGTCACCAGGCCCAGGTCCTGGTAGAGCGTTTCACTCAAGGCCACGACCGCATGCTTGGTGACGTTGTAGACGCCGAGGTTCGGGGCCGTCAGCAAGCCCGCCATCGACGCGGTGTTGACGATGTGGCCTTCATAAGCCGGGTCTTTCTTGGCGGCTTCCAGCATCATCGGTGTGAACACGCGAACGCCGTGCACCACGCCCATCACGTTGACGCCAATGACCCATTCCCAGTCCTTGGCAGAGTTTTCCCAGATCAGCCCACCGCCGCCGACACCGGCGTTGTTGAACACGAAGGTCGGTGCACCGAAGCGCTCGAAGGTGGCCGCGCCCATCGCTTCGACCTCGGCCGCCTTTGATACATCCAGCGGAAAGGAAAGCACCTGCGCGCCCAGTGACTCGATCTCGGCCGCAGCCCCGGCCAGCGCATCTTTTTGCACGTCGGCCATCACGATGTTCATGCCCAGGCGGGCCGCGATGCGCGAGGCTTCGAGCCCGAAGCCCGAAGCCGCACCGGTGATGACGGCCGTGCCGCCCTTGAAATTCTTCATGCCGTGTCGTTCCTGTCTCGCTGTCTCGTGCTCAGTGGACTGAGTGATGAAAACGTGATCGCGAATACGTTTTCATCACCCCCGGTCGGCCCGCATGATGCTTCAAGCAGCGCCCGCCGCCCAGCACCTAGGTGACAAAAGTGAAGAAGCTAGGGGGGCACAAACGCGGTCAATGCGCAGGTTTCGGAAGAAACAACTTCGTCTGGCGGCTTGAAGGGCTTGTTGTAACCGGCTCGAGA